>UROX01000031.1 GCA_900549685.1 uncultured Alistipes sp. | reverse complement strand
TGAAACGTTTGTCTGCATCGGTCGTATCGTATATCGGACTTCGATTTGCGATGAGAGGTGGAGGGGCGGGAAGCCGGTATGGGGATGGCGGCTGTCCGGCATTCGGTCGTTTTGCCCGGGGTGGAAAGGAGTCCTGCGGCGATGGTCGGGGGAGAGCCGAATACGGGGGCGGAAGGATTGGAGATATGCCGGTCGCCCGTCGTCGCGGCGGAAGAACGCTCGTCGTTATATGTACGAGGGTGAGAGGTTCGGATATTCGGGCCGGCCGGAGCGTCGGGCGAAGCGGATTTGTCGGAGGGCCGATACTCAGGGAAGTGTGGCGACGATTTCGCGTCCGAACGGGGTGAAGGCGATGCGCATCAGTTTGAAATGCTGTATGCCGAAAGGAATGCCGATGATCGTGATGCAGAGCAACAGACCGAATACCAGGTGGGTCAGCGCGATCCAGATGCCGCCGAGGAAAAACCACAGGATGTTCATCAGTACGGACAGGCACCCCGAACTCTGCTCGCTTACCACGGAGGTTTGTCCGAACGGGAACAGGGCCAGCAGACCCATCTTGAAGGCTTGGAAGCCGAACGGGATTCCGACGATCGTCACGCAGAGCAGCAGGCCCGAGACGAAATATTCCACGGCGATGGCCAAACCGCCGAACAGCAGCCAGATGATATTGCCCAACAGGTTCATAACCGATGCGATTCGTATGTTTGCAAATATAGTACGATTTTTTCTTTCGCAAAGACGGAGCCATTTCTGCCTTTTTGCATCCGGAAATCGGGAAAGGCGGTGCGGGATGGAGACGGAAATCGCCATCCGGAGGCGTGCGCAGACTTTCGGGCAAGGGGGGCGTGTCGTCGCGTTGCCGGGGCAGGCAGGGGATTCGGGACTCGGTTTCCTGTCGGAGCGTCGGCTTCGTTCGGGATCTGCGTCCGTATCGGTCATTGCGCCTTTTCCGTGTTGCGGAGCCGTGCGGCGTACGGCCGGATTCTTTTGTTTCGATAATTTTGCTTTATTTTGCAACGATTAGGCCGTTTACGACAGAGAGGTGTTGGTATACATTTTGCGAGACGGTAGAGTTCGGAATTAAAAACAGCATTATGAAAGGCATGGATAACAAAGCGCAAACGATTGATACAGACCCGATGTACGACGACAGAGAAACGGTGACGGACGCTGCCGAGCAGATGGACGAACAGCAGCGGGCTGACAATATGTCGGACGGAGCTGCCGAAGAAGGTGACAAATCGTCGCAGTCGGACGGAAGTACCGATGCCGAAAAGTCCGCCGGGGAGCGAATCGACTGGCAGGACCGCTATGTCCGGCTGGCCGCCGAATTCGACAATTATCGCAAACGGACGCTGCGCGAGAAAATGGAGCTGGTGGCTTCGGGCGGCGAGGACGTCATCAAGTCGCTGTTGGGCGTGATGGACGATATGGACCGTGCTATGGCTGCCATGGAAAAGAGCGACGACGTGGATTCGATGAAACAGGGTGTCGCGCTCATCCATCAGAAACTGCTCGATATGCTGCGGTCCAAGGGCGTGCAGGAAATCGAGGCCGTGGGAGCCGAACTGGATACGGATCTGCACGAGGCCGTGGCCAAATTCCCGGTGGAAGACGACAGGAAAGGCAAGATCATCGACGTGGTGCAGAAAGGTTACAAACTCAAGGATAAAGTCGTTCGTTTCGCAAAAGTTGTGGTAGGAGAGTAATCCGTTATGGCAAAAAGAGACTACTATGAAGTGCTCGGCGTACAACGCGGAGCCAGCGCCGACGAAATCAAGAAGGCGTACCGTAAGGCTGCGATCAAGTATCACCCCGATAAGAATCCGGGCGATAAGGAGGCCGAAGAAAAATTCAAGGAGGCGGCCGAGGCTTACGACGTGTTGAGCAACCCGGACAAGAAAGCCCGCTACGACCAGTTCGGTCACGAGGGAATGAACGGCGGAGGCGGCTTCGGCGGCGGTACCGGAGGTTTCGGCGGCGGATTCTCGATGGAGGATATCTTCAGTCAGTTCGGCGATATTTTCGGCGGACATTTCGGGGGCGGCTTTTCGGGCGGCTTCGGCGGCGGTGGCCGCGAACGGGTAAACCGGGGTTCGGACCTGCGGATCAAGGGGCGTGGGCGAGGGCCTGAGACGGGTAGAGCGGCGTGTGGGGATGGGGTGTTCGGTGCCGCGTAGGTTCAAGGAAATCGCCAACGGAACGACCAAAAAACTCAAGATCAACAAGATGATCGCCTGCGACCAGTGCGGGGGTACCGGAGCCAAGGACAAAGATTCCTATGCGACCTGTACGACCTGCAACGGGTCGGGTTATGTGACGCAGGTGGTCAATACGTTCTTCGGACGTACGCAGACCACGCAACCCTGTCCGACCTGTCACGGCGAGGGCAAGATCATCACGACGCCCTGTTCGAAGTGCCACGGCGAGGGTATCGTGCGCGGCGAGGAGGTGATCGAGATCAAGATTCCGGCCGGCGTGGGCGAGGGTATGCAGCTTTCGGTCAGCGGAAAAGGCAACGCCGCCCGTCACGGCGGGGTGAACGGCGATCTGCTGGTCCTCATCGAGGAGGAACCCGACAAGAATCTGGTGCGCGACGGCAACGATTTGATATACAACCTCAATATTACGATTCCGCAGGCCGTTCTCGGGGCTTCGGTCGAGGTGCCTACCGTCGATGCGAAGGCCAAGATCAAGATCGATCCGGGAACGCAGGCCGGTAAGGTGCTGCGTCTGCGGGGCAAGGGTATTCCCGATGTGAACGGATACGGCCGCGGCGATATTCTGGTGGTGGTCAATATCCACGTGCCCTCGTCGGTGAATGCCGCCGAGCGCAAGTTGCTGGAACAGCTCGGCGAGAGCGAGCATTTCCGGAAGGCCGAACAGAGCCGCGATACGAACATATTCGACCGCATGCGGAGCTTCTTCCGTTAGCGGAGAGCGGGGTACGGCGATCCGTACCGGAAACGATCGGAGAGAACAGATGGAGAACGACAGGATCAGAGTGTTGCCCGACGGGGTCGCCAACCAGATCGCCGCGGGCGAGGTGGTGGGCCGTCCCGCTTCGGTCGTCAAGGAGTTGATGGAAAATGCCGTCGATGCCGGAAGTACGTCCGTCACGGTGAATTACCGCGAGGGCGGACGGGCGTTGATTCAGGTGGTCGATAACGGCTGCGGAATGAGTCAGACCGATGCGCGGCTGGCGTTCGAACGGCATGCGACGTCCAAGATTCGCGAGGCGTCCGACCTGTACGGCCTCCGCTCGTTCGGTTTTCGCGGGGAGGCGTTGCCTTCCATCGCCTCGGTGGCCGAGGTGGAGCTTCGTACGCGGACTGCTCAGGACGAGCTGGGTACGCAGGTGACGATCCACGGAGGACGTTTCGTGTCGCAGGAGCCGGTGCAGACGCCGGCGGGCACGCAGTTCATGGTCCGGAACCTGTTCTACAATACGCCGGCCCGTCGTCGTTTCCTCAAGGAGCCTTCTGTCGAGGCGCGACATATCCGCACGGAATACCTGCGCGTGGCGCTGTGCAACCCCTCCATCGCTTTTTCGCTGTACGACAGCGATACGCTCGTTTCGACGCTTCCTGCCGCCAACCTGCGCCAGCGTATCGTCGCGGCAATCGGCGGAAAGGACATCGCCAAGAATCTGCTGGACGTTTCGGTCGATACGTCGATGGTCCGCGTCGAGGGCTTCGTCGGCCGTCCGTCGGCGGCCAAGAAGACCAATAAGGAGCAGTACATGTTCGTGAACGGCCGCTATTTCAACTCGCCCTATTTCCGCAAGGCCGTGCTGCAGGCGTACGAAAAACTGATCGCGCCCGATACGCAGCCTTCCTATTTCCTCTATATCACGATCGATCCGGAGCGTATCGACGTAAATGTCCATCCGCAGAAGACCGAGATCAAGTTCGACGACGAACAGGCGCTCTGGCAGATTTTCAATGCCGCCGTGCGCGAGACGTTGGGCAAGCTGGGGGTCGTGCCGATGATGGACTTCGATATGGACCGTTCGATCGAGATTCCCGTGGCGCGGAAAGGCGATCCGCTGCGGATGCCGGATACCGGTGTGCGGTCCGATTTCAATCCGTTCGACGAGGAGTCCGCTGTTCCGTCTGCGCGTTTCTATCCCCCTCTGGCGCCGAAAAAGCGGAAGGTGAGCGATTGGGAAGAGTTGTACGAGGTCGATTCGGAGGCGATCAGCCGGGCCGGGACCGGATTCGAACCGGAGCCTGCGCGGGCTGTCGAAGAGAGTGTTTTCGATGAAATCGACGGCGATCTGCTCGAGTTTATTGACGGTACGGCCGACGAAGCCGTGCAGACGAGACTGGACTTTGGCGAAGAGGTGCCGTTCCGCGGGGCGCTGCCGTGGGGAGGACGCTATTGCGCGACGGCGGTCCGCGAGGGACTGGCTGTCGTGGATCTGCTCAGAGCGCGGGAGTGCGTGCTTTACGAGCGGTATCTGGGACTGCTGCGCAACGGCGATTCGGCCACGCAGCGGCTGTTGTTTCCCGAGACGGTCGTTTTGTCGGCCGACGAACTGGCCGAGGCGAGGGGGCTGTCGGCGGAACTGGAGGCGATGGGATTCGAATTCTCGGTCGGAGAGACGGAGTTGTCACTCAGCGGCGTGCCCGCCGATTTCTCGGCTTCGGATACGACCGCTGCGATCCGTGACGCGATTGCGGAATTCCGCGACCGGGGAAGCGACGCCGGAGGGCGGAACGAACGGTTGGCCGCCGTCATGGCGCGTCACGGCGCGTCGTCTTTCCGGGCCGTGACGACAGCCGAGGAGGCGGCCCGCATTTTGGACGAACTGTTCGGGTGTGCCCGTTTCAACTATACGCCCTCGGGTACTCCGGTGCTGACGTTTCTGACCGGAGACGAGATGGCGAGACGGTTACGATAGTGCGGACCGGTCGGGTGGCCGGCACTCGTTCGGGCCGGGCCGTTCCCCGAAGCGCCGTTCCGGGCTTCCTGCGGGACGTCTCCGGATAGGACCGCGAGGTGCGAACGATGGCGGACGACTCGGAAAATTAAGGTTTCAAATCGGTGCGTTAAAGTATATAATTGCCAAAAAGAGACTTCGATGAGATTTCAAGGAGCTTATGCGACCCCTCCGGTGGTCAAAAATCTGATTATCCTCAATGTGCTGTTTTATATGGCTCAGACGGTGCTGCCGGGCGGAATCGGCGACTGGATGGTCCGGTATCTGGGTCTGTGGTTCTGGGAGAGCGGGCGGTTCGGCGTGCAGCAGTTGGTGACGCATATGTTCCTGCACGGTTCTCTGACGCATCTGTTTATGAACATGTTCGCACTGTGGATGTTCGGGCGGACGCTGGAGTACGAGCTGGGCAGCAGGCGCTTTCTGACCTATTACATGGTGACGGGAGTCGGAGCGGCCCTGTTGCAGCTGGGCGTGACGTGGATCGAGGTGCATTCGCTCGCCGAGGGCACGATGTCGGGTGCGGTCAGTCTTTCCCTTCTCCAGCAGCGTATCTTTACCGTGACGATAGGGGCGTCGGGCGCCGTATTCGGCGTGCTGCTCGCTTTCGGTATGATGCACCCCAATGCGATGATTATGCTGCTCATTCCGCCCGTTCCGATCAAGGCCAAATATTTCGTGATCGGATACGGAGTGCTCGAATTGGCGCTGGGCGTGAGCGGGGCGCAGAGCGGAGTGGCTCATTTCGCGCATGTGGGCGGTATGTTGTGGGGATTCTTCCTGTTGCGTTACTGGAAAAGAACGGGACGGATCTATTATTGACGGCGGGGAGCGGAATGTTTTCCGGCTGTCGTTCGGAGGAATAAAAATAAATACGGATATCGGCCGCGTCCTCGGTTCCCGTGTCCGGCTCGATCTTTCGGTCCGCTTCGGCGAGAGACGGGGCCGGAGGACATCGGTCGGAGGCTGGGAATGCCGGCGGAAATTCGGACGTATCGAAGTCTGCGACGGTCGTCGGTGCGTTGGATGTCTGGTCGGCGGTTGCGGACAGGTTATGATCGCAAAAGAAAAAGATGATGTTCGGTAGAAAAGGAAATGGCGACCGGCGCGGCGCGGTATTGTGGGTGGCGGATGCCGTTTCCATGGTATTGTCCTGTCTCGTGGCGGCGGCTCTGTTGTTGTCCTACGCCGCGCCGCATGTCGATCCCGATTCCGTGCTCTGGTTCGCTTTCCTGGGGATGGCCGCGCCTTTTTTGTGGGTGGCCGACGTCGTGCTGATGCTTTATTGGGTGCTGAGGTGGAAGCCCGTGTCGCTCGTATTGGCCGTAGCGGCATTGGCGGGAGCCGGACATGTGACCAAATTTTATCGTCCTTCGCCGGGACGGGTCTATTCCGAGCAGAAGAGGGAGACCGGAACGTTGCGGGTGATGAGCTATAATGTGGAAGGATTTTTCGGAAACGATTCGTTGGGGCAGCGCGGCAACCAGATGGATGCGGTCACGGCGTTTATCCGTGAGGTCGATCCCGATATCGTGTGTCTTCAGGAATTCGAAATCAACCATGTCAATCCGTTCGGGCGTTTCGAGGATTCTTTGCCGGAGTGGAAATACAAGGCATTGTTTCTGCGCAACGACGACGTGTCGGCCGGGGGGCTGGGACTGGCCGTATACAGCAAGTATCCTTTGATGCGCCGGGGCGGAATCCGTTATCCGGATTCGAACAACGCTTCGATGTGGGTCGATGTGGCGGTGCGTCGCGACACGATCCGGTTGTATAACAATCACATGCAGAGTACGCAGGTCGATCGGAGCGACAGGGAGTATCTCGGAACGATGAAGGTATTGACCGATTCGCTCGGCGAGGACCGGACGCGCAGCATTCTCCATAAATTGGGCCGGAATTTCAAGGTGCGGGCCGCCCAGGCCGATTCTGTCGCCGAAAAGATACACGACGGAACGCCGCGGGTGATCGTTTGCGGCGATTTCAACGATACCCCCATGTCCTATACCTATCGCCGGATGCGCGGCGATCTGACGGATGCGTTCAGCCGCAAGGGGCGCGGTGCCGTCTATACGTACAGAGGATTATTGGGGATCTTCCGGATCGACTATCTGTTTCATTCCGACGACTTCGAGACGGTCGATTACCTGTCGGAGAGGCCGCAGTGGAGCGATCATTATCCGGTGATCGTCGATCTGAAACTCAAGGAACACGGACAGTAAACAATAAAATCACAATACGGATTATGGTTATCGATATGCTCGCCGCTCTCGGCGATTATGCGTCGCTGAACGCTCGTTTCGCCAAGGCGGCCGCTTATTTGCAGACCGTGGATCTCGACAGTCTCGCCGAGGGACGTTACGAGATCGACGGCTCGGATGTTTTTATGACGATCGTCGAAACCGCTTTGCGCGAAGAGACCGCCGCTCCGCTGGAAGCTCACGATCGCTATGCGGATGTGCAGATCGTCATACGCGGGACCGAACGTTTCGGATGGAAAAACCGGGGCCGGTGCAAACCCGACAAGGACGGGTATCGGTCGGACCGGGACATCGTTTTTTTTACGGACCGGCCTTCCTGTTTCCTGACGTTGTCGGCCGGAGAGATGGCCGTCTTTTTCCCGTCGGATGCCCACGCCCCGCTGATCGGCGAGGGAACGGTCCGCAAATGTATCGTCAAGGTGCGGGTATAAGACGGAATGTCCGGAGAGAAACCGGTATCGCAGATGCCGGCATTCGGAGAAAGACGGATCGGCGCTGCATGTGCGCCGGCCGGGAATCGGAAAAAGAGTTGCGGAAACCGGGGATGTCCCTGGTTTCGTTTGTATGGGGGCGTCTTTCCCGGTGAGTCGCGGCCTTGCGATCTGCGGGTTAGGGGGCGGCTCGAGCATCGCTAAAGGGGGGCGGTCCGGATTGCTCTCAGTTATACTATTTATACCGCTTTTTCGCTGCCGTCACGCCTTCGGGCCGTAGCTCGGAATTGCCGCCGGGGCGGAGATGCGGAGCGTCTTTCGCTTCGGAAAACGGATTGTTTCGTTTTTCGGCGAATGAACGGATAAATTCTTCTATCTTTGTATACAGCGAGATGCCGTGTTTCGAAGAGTGCCCGGCGCGGAAGTCGCGTCGTATGTGCCGGGAACGGGGTGTTCCGCTGAAAAATATCCGAATATGAAAAAAATCGACTCTTTCCGTTTTTTCGTTTTTATGGCGGGCGCGGCGATGTTCGGCGGCTGCTCCGACAGGCCGGCCGACGGGTGCGGCGAAGGTGCGCTGACGCAGATTCCGTTCGAGCAGGTTACGCTCGAAGACGATTTCTGGTATCCTCGTCTGTGTACGCAGAAACATACGCTGGTTCCCTTCGCGTTGGAAAAAACGGAGCCGGCCGTGGAGAATCTGCGTCGTACCGCGGCGTTTCTGCGCGGCGAGAAGGGCGAGCTGCCGTTTCCTCACCCCTATGTCTCGTCCGATCTTTATAAAGTGATGGAGGGGGCGGCCTATCTGCTGGCCGTCGAGCCGGATGCCGAACTGGAGCGTCGCATGGACGAGATCATCGACATCATCGCCGGAGCGCAGCAGGCGGACGGCTACCTCTACGAGTCGCACATAACGGGCGTGGCGACGACGCTGGAGGGACCTCATTACGGCGGTATGGGACACAGGCCCTATTCGATGGTCATACACAGCCACGAACTTTACGACATGGGACATATGTACGAGGCCGCCGTGGCCTACTATCAGGCTACGGGCAAGCGCAAGTGGCTCGACGTGGCGGAGAAGAACGCCCGCCATATCGACAGGGTCTTTTTCGAGGGCGATCCCGCCTACAACGACGGCAAGCCCGTGAATCAGGCGCCCGGACACGAGGAGCTGGAACTGGCTTTGGTGAAGCTGTTCCGGGCTACGGGCGATTCGCTCTATCTGGATATGGCCGGACGTTTTCTCGATATCCGCGGCGTGACGTTCCGTCCGGAGGGAACCGGCGGATGGGCGCCCGAATATGCGCAGCAGCATCTTCCCGTGCGCGAACAGCGCGAGGCGGTCGGGCATGCGGTGCGGGCCGGCTATCTTTATTCGGGCATGGCCGATGTGGCGGCCGCTACGGGCGATTCGACGTTCATGCCGGCTCTGGATGCGATCTGGCACGACATCGTAGATCGCAAGATGCACATCACCGGCGGTCTGGGCGCCGTGCCGGGCATCGAAGGTTTCGGACCCGCCTACGAGCTGCCCAACAAGGATACCTACGACGAGACATGCGCCGCCGTGGCCAATGTGATGTTCAATTACCGCATGTTTCTGCTCACGCGCGATGCCAAATATGTCGATGTGGCCGAAGCCGCGCTGTATAACAATGTCCTGGCGGGCGTCAATCTGGAGGGAAACCGGTTCTTTTACGTGAATCCGCTCGAGGCCGACGGCCGTAAGGCATTCAACCACGGCCGCAGGGGACGGTCGCCGTGGTTCGCGACGGCCTGCTGTCCGTCGAATCTGGCCCGTCTGATTCCGCAGGTGCCGGGGATGGTCTGGGCGCAAGGCGACGACGAGGTGTATTGTTCGTTCTATGCGGGCTGTTCGGTGACTGTGCCGCTGACGGCCGGCGAGGTGCGGCTTACGCAGCGCACGGAATATCCGTTCGAGGGCGATGTCTCGATCGGGGTCGATCCCGCTGTCGATGGAGAGGAGTTCACGCTGTGGCTGCGCATACCCACGTGGTGTTCCGGCGAAGGTTTCGTCTCCGGCGACCTGTACCGTTATGCCGACGGGCTGAATCCGGAAGCCGAGGTTCGGGTCAATGGCCGGCGTGTGCGCTCCCGTGCCCGGAAGGGGTTCGTCCCCGTGCGGCGTAAGTGGCGGTCGGGCGACCGGGTCGAACTGTCGTTGCCCATGCCGGTACGTTACAATGTGGCCGATAGCCGCGTCGAGGCCGACTCCGACCGGGTCTGCATCACGCGCGGTCCGCTGGTGTATTGCGCCGAGGCGGCGGATAACGAACGGCCGGTGAGCGGTTACTATATAGAACGTGTCGGACAGAGCGGCGAGGTGCGGCGTATCGTCGGGGGCGTATTGGACGGCATCCCTTCGGTTTCCGTCGAGGCGGGTATCTCCTCTTCCGGCAGTGGACGGACGGCTTCCCTGACGTTGGTGCCCTACTATGCGTGGAACAACCGCGGCGACGGGGCCATGAACATATGGTTCGCGCGGAGCGCCGCCACCGCTTCGGGCGCCTCTCCTTTCGCCGAGGGGTCCATTGCCGATGTGCAGGCTTCGTTTACGTGCATGAGCGACGATGTGTGTGCGGTCGCCGACGGGAAAACGCCCTGCGATTCGCACGATACGTCGATTCCCCGGTGGACGAGCTGGCCCGAAACAGGCAAGGCGCAGACGGTGGAGCTGACCCTCGAAGAGAGCCGGCCCGTCGAGTCCGTGTCGGTTTACTGGTACGATGACGGCCGGGGCGTGAAGTTGCCGGTCGCGTGGCGTATGGAATATCGTTCGGACGGCGTATGGCATGAGTTCCGGCCCTATGTGACCGACCGTTTCGGGGTGGCTGCCGACCAGTTCAATATGGTCCATCCGGCGGAAGAGGTCGAGGCCGATGCGTTGCGGCTGCATCTGACGCCCCGCAGCGATGCCGCGGTCGGGATATTGGAAATCGAGGTCGATTGACCGTCCGGGCCGTATTTACGATATAATAAAGTGCCGAAGGAAAAGCAGCCGGCTTTTCCTTCGGCACTTTGTCGTTTCTGCGGGAAGTATGACGTCGCTGTCGTCCGGAGCGGGTTCTTCGGAAATGCGGTTTCGGCGAGACGGACTTTATGACGGGACAATGGCAGGTACGTCCGTCGAAAACGGAGCCGTTCCGAAGATTTTTAGGAGCGGTGCGAGGTCGGTTCCGGAAGTGCTTTCCTGTGCTGGGCGATTGGCGGAAACAGGACGTGTGACGGTCGGTGTGCTCCGGGGAATGCGTGGGCAGGGCCGTCCTTTTCCGCCTTGCGGTCGTGCCGGTGAGTCTTGATAGGAATGCGGGGGGCTGCGAACCGCTGCGGCCGCAGCGGAAAAATGCGGAAGGAAACCTCTGTACGCAAAGTATGGAATGGCCGACTCTCCCCATCCGAACGCATTTTCCGGGAAAAAAGGCAGTACCGGGGCTACTTTCCGAGCTGCGGATCTTCCTCCGTGTCGTCGTAGTCGGCCAGCTGGCGGGGCAGCGTTTTGGTGGCCTTGACGCCCAGTTCGCGCAGTTTTTCCGACCGGCGAATCAGGTTGCCGCTGCCGGTCTTGAGCTGTTTGAGCGCCTTGTCGTATTTGTCCGATGCGGAGGCGATGCTGCGTCCCAGATCGGAGAGCGTCTCGGCGAAGCCGACGAATTTGTCGTAGAGGTTGGCCCCCTCGGTGGCGATGGCGATGGCGTTGCGGCTCTGGTTGTCGCGTTTCCAAAGGTCGTCCACCAGTTTGAGCAGCGCGAACAGGTTTGTCGGGCTGCTGACGATCACCTTCTTGTTGTAGGCGTCGCTCCACAGCGCGGGTTCCTGCTGCATGGCCAACAGGAAGGCCGGTTCGTTGGGAACGAACATGATGACGAAATCGGGCGACTGGACCAGTGTCTGGTAGCGTTTGCCGCCCAGTTCGTCGATGTGGGCGCGTACCGAGCGCAGATGGTCTTTCACATACCGGGCGGAGTCTTCCGGCGTCCGGCTTTCGGTATAGGCGACGTAGGCGGTCAGCGACACTTTCGAGTCGATGACGATCTGTTTGCCGTCGGGCAAATTCAGAATGACGTCCGGACGCAGGTTGTTGCCCGAAGCGTCCTTGAGCGTTTCCTGCGTCCGGTAGTGGATGCCGCGTACCAGATGCGAGCTGTCGAGAATCGTGTCGAGGATCATTTCGCCCCAGTCGCCCTGCACTTTCGAGTCGCCCTTGAGGGCACGCGTGAGATTGGTCGCCTCCTCCGACATGCGGAGGTTGGTCTCGCTCAACCGGCGGATCTCCTCCTTGAGCGAGAACCGTTGCTGGGCTTCCTTGTCGTAGACTTCGTCCACCCGGCGGCGGAAGCTGTCGATGTTGTCGCGGAAAGGCTTGAGCAGCGCCTCCAGCGATTCGCGGTTCGATTCTTTGAACTGCCGGCTCTTTTCTTCCAGAATGTCGTTGGCCATGTTGCGGAAGGCCGTGCGTTGCAGCTCGTCGCGGGCCTGTTCCTCCTCGCGGCGGCGGATGCGTTCGGCTTCGGCCTCGGTCCGCATCGATTCCAGTTTCTCTTCGAGTGCCTGCCGGCGGACCGTCTCTTCGGCCGCTTCGCGGTTGCGGGCGATGAGTTCGGCGTCCCGGGCGCGGATTTCGGCCTCGAGCCGTTCTTCCGAGCGGGCGTATCTCCTGAGCGAAGGGCGGAGGCCCAGCGCGGCGACGGCGGCTCCGAGCAGTATCCCTGCGAACAATATGGCTGCGTATACCATGAATACCTGTCTATTTTGCGACGGTCCGTCCCGTCGCAGAGCAAAAGTAGCGATAAAAATCATTACCTTTGTCCGGAAACGGACTTTTACAAACCTAAAACAGCGAAATATGCCAAGAATCATATCTCCTTCCGTGCTTTCGGCCGATTTCGGCCATCTGGCCGAGGACATCGTCATGCTCGACCGCAGCGAGGCCGAGTGGATCCACATCGACGTGATGGACGGGGTTTTCGTCCCGAACATTTCGTTCGGTTTCCCGGTGATGGGACCCATCCGTAAGGGAACCAAAAAAGTGCTGGACACGCACCTGATGATCGTACAGCCCGAAAAATACATCGAGCGCTTCGCCAAGGCCGGCGCCGACATCATCACGATCCACCTCGAGGCGACGGACGACGTGCGCGGAGCCATCGCCCTGATGAAGAAGGCCGGTGTCAAGGCCGGAGTGTCGATCAAGCCCGCTACGCCCGTTTCGGCTGTTGTGCCCTATCTGCCCGACCTCGATCTGGTGCTGATTATGAGCGTGGAACCCGGATTCGGCGGCCAGTCCTTCATCGAAGGATCGACCGAGAAGGTGGCCGAGCTGAAGAAGGAGATCGACCGCTGCGGCTCGCGGGCCGTCATCGAGATCGACGGAGGCATCACGCTCGGCAATGCGGCCGAGGTGTATGCGGCCGGATGCGAGGTGCTGGTAGCCGGCAGTACGGTGTTCGCCAGCGAGAATCCCGAGCGGACGATTCACGAACTGCTGAACGTATAGGACAGACGAGGAGGCATGATTTCGGTAGACAATCTGACGGTCAGCTTCGGCGGCTGGGACCTGTTTCGGGACATATCGTTTCTGATCAATCCCAAGGACCGTATCGGTCTGGTGGGCAAGAACGGTGCGGGCAAATCGACGATGCTCAAGGTGCTCGTCGGCGAGCAGCCGCCCACTTCGGGAGGCGTGTCGCGCAACGGCGACTGTACGGTGGGCTATCTGCCCCAGCAGATGAAGGTGGCCGACACGACGACGCTTTTCGCCGAGACGGAATCGGCTTTCTGCGAAGTGCTCGATCTGGAGCGGGAGATCGCCCGTCTGACCGACGAGATCGGTGAGCGGACCGACTACGAGAGCGCGGAATACGAGAAGCTGCTGCACCGGCTCAACGATGCCTCGGACCGTTTCCATATTCTGGGCGGGCTGAACCGCGAGGCGGAGATCGAGAAGACGCTGCTCGGACTCGGGTTCGAACGCAAGGATTTCACCCGCGCGACGAGCGAGTTCAGCGGCGGATGGCGCATGCGTATCGAGTTGGCCAAACTGCTGTTGCGCCGGCCTTCGGTCTTCCTGCTCGACGAGCCGACGAACCACCTCGACATCGAGAGCATCCAGTGGCTCGAGGGGTATCTGAAAGACTATAACGGCGCTGTCGTGCTGATTTCGCACGACCGGGCCTTTCTCGATAACGTTACCACGCGCACGATCGAAATATCGCTCGGTCGGGTGTACGACTACAAAGTGCCTTACAGCCGCTACGTGGAGTTGAGGCGCGAGAGACGGCAGCAGCAGATGGCCGCCTACCAGAACCAGCAGCGGATGATCGAGCAGACCGAGGAGTTCATCGAGCGTTTCCGCTACAAGCCCACCAAGTCGAATCAGGTGCAGTCGCGCATCAAGCAGCTCGAAAAGATCGAGCGCATCGAGGTGGACGAGGAGGACCTCAGTACGCTGAACATCAAGTTCCCGCCCGCCCCCCGGTCGGGACAGATCGTCGTGGAGGCCAAGGACGCAGGCATGAGCTTCGGACCCAAGCACGTTTTCTCCGGGGCGACGTTCACCATCGAGCGGGGACACAAAGTGGCGCTGGTGGGCCGCAACGGCGAGGGAAAGACGACGTTCGCCCGGCTCGTGACCGGAGAGCTGATGCCCGCCGAGGGCAGCGTCCGCATCGGACACAACGTCCGTATCGGGTATTACGCCCAGAATCAGGACGACCTGATGAACGGCGATTTTACGGTATACGATACGTTGGACCGGGTGGCCGTGGGCGACATACGTACGCGGCTACGGGACATTCTGGGCGCTTTCCTGTTCCGCGGCGAGGACATCGACAAGAAGGTACGGGTCCTTTCGGGCGGCGAGCGGGCGCGTCTGGCGATGGCCCGTCTGATGCTCGAGCCTTACAATCTGCTCGTGCTGGACGAACCGACCAACCACATGGACATGCGTTCGAAAGATATTCTCAAGAACGCCGTGAAGAAATACGACGGTACGGTAATCGTCATTTCGCACGACCGGGAATTCCTCGACGGACTGGTGGAACGCGTCTACGAGTTCCGCGACGGGGCGGTCAAGGAACATCTGGGCGGCATCTACGACTTTCTGCGCGACCGGCAGATCGAGTCCATGCGCGAGATCGAGCGCAAAAAGACGGACGAGGTGCCGGCAAAAAAAACGAAAACGGTTTCGGGCAAGGAGGAATATGCCCGCAAGCGGGAAGCCGAGAAACAGCTGCGCAAGGCCGAACGCGACGTGGAGAAGGCCGAGGCCGAGATCATGGACCTCGAAAAACAGATCGCCGAAATGGACCGGCAGATGGCCGATCCGGCGACCTACGGACTCGACCCGTCGGACGAAAGCCTGTATGCCCGCTACAACGACATGAAGGAGCGGCTCAACAAGCTGACCTACCGCTGGGAAGAGCTGACCATCACGCTCGACAACCTCCGCGAGTCGGCCGCACAGTGATCGGTTTTGCGGTGCGAGGCAGTGTCGTGCGGACCGTTTGTCGCCGGACATTATCCGGTGTTTTCGCCTATATCGCCGCAGTCCGGTTTTTCGGGCGACGGCTCTAAGCCCTGCCGGGCGGATATGCGGCCGGCGGTTGCGGAAGAGAGCGGCTGGTGCGGGAAAACGCTGCCGGAATCCGGGGCTGCCGAAGTGTATGATCGTCCTGTGGGATGGAATGGAAGGCAGAACCGTGCGGCAGCGGAGACGGTACGGAAAACGAACATATTGTCATGGAAAAAAATAACATTCTCTTCGGGCTGCGCCCGATTATCGAAGCGATCGAGGCGGGACAGCAGCTCGAGAAAGTCTATCTGAAGAAGGGCGCCGAGGGCGTTCTGCTCACCGAGCTGTCGGAACTTTGCCGCAGCAGGCGCATCCACGTGCAGTGGGTGCCGGTCGAAAAGCTCAACCGTCTCGTCCGGGGCAACCATCAGGGTGCCGTGGCGCTGACGGCGGCCATCGAATATGTGGATGTGTACGACATGCTGGCCGCGATTCCCGAGGACGAGACGCCGCTGGTCGTCGTGTTCGACGGCGTGACGGACGTCCGCAACTTCGGGGCGATCGCCCGCAGCGCCGAATGCGCCGGTGCGCACGGACTGATTATTCCGCTCAAGAATTCGGCGCCGGTCAATGCCGAATCGATGAAAAGTTCGGCCGGTGCGTTGAGCCTCATTCCTGTGAGCCGGGTGGGGAGTATCCGCAACACGCTGAAGATTCTCCGGAGCGAAGGCCTTCAGATCGTGGCGGCGACCGAAAAGAGCAATACGCTGCTGTTCGAAGCCGATCTCGGACGGCCTACGGCCATCGTGATGGGCAGCGAGGATACGGGCATCTCGAAAGAGGTGCTCAAACTGTGCGACGTGCAGCTCGCCATTCCCATCGTGGGCGGCATCGAGTCGCTGAACGTGTCGGCCGCCGCCGCCGTCATGCTGTTCGAGGCGGTGCGGCAACGAATCGAAAACAACTGAAAGCACGGATAGACATGGAACTCGAAAAGCGTTACCGCGATGCGGTGGACCTGTTGCGGGCAATGATCCGCATCCCGTCGTTCAGCCGCGAGGAATCGGGTACGGCCGATCTGCTGGCCGGTTTTCTCTCCGACCGGGGTGCGGAGGTGCACCGCAAGGGCAATAACGTCTGGGCGTTCAACCGCCATTACGATCCTGCACTCCCGACGATTCTGCTCAATTCGCACCACGATACGGTGCGTCCCAACAGCGCCTACACGCGCGATCCGTTCGATCCCGCCGTCGAGGGCGACCGGCTCTACGGACTGGGCAGCAACGATGCCGGAGCCAGCGGAGTCTCGCTGCTGGCCACGTTCCTGCATTTTTACGACCGTCCCGATCTGCGCTACAACCTTTGCGTGGCGATTACGGCCGAGGAGGAAAACAGCGGCAGCGGAGGACTCGAATCGGTGATTCCCGAACTGGGACCGCTCGAATTCGCCATCGTGGGCGAACCGACGCTCATGCAGATGGCCATTGCCGAACGGGGCCTGATGGTTGTGGACTGCACGGCGCACGGACGTGCCGGACATGCCGCCCGCGAGGAGGGAGACAATGCGATCTACCGGGCGATGAAAGACATCGAGTGGTTCCGTACGTACCGTTTCCCGAAAGAGTCCGATCTGTTCGGGGCCGTCAAGATGAGCGTGACGATCATATCGGCCGGCACGCAGCATAATGTCGTGCCCGCCGAATGCCGCTTTACCGTCGATATCCGTGTGACGGACCGCTACACGAACGAGGAGGTGCTCGATACGATCCGCCGTCACGTAAGCTCGGAGGTCGTCCCCCGCTCGACGAGGCTCAAGCCGTCGAGCATCGATCCGCAGCACCCGATCGTCCGGGCGGGACTCGCTCTGGGACGCACGACCTACGGCTCGCCCACCACGTCGGACCAGGCGCTGCTCGATATTCCTTCGCTCAAGCTGGGCGTGGGTGACAGCGCCCGTTCGCACAGCGCCGACGAGTTCGTCGGTCTGAGCGAGATACGCGAGGGCATCGAATTGTATATCCGGATGCTGGCTGCGGTGATCGCACCGCAGCCGGCCCGGTAGAATCTTAATAAAACTATCGTAGACGCATGAAACTGTGGCAGAAAACCAACGATGTGAATAAGGCCGTAGAGGAATTTACGGTGGGACGCGACCGGGAGATGGACCTGCTGCTGGCCGAAGCCGACGTGCTCGGCTCGCTGGCCCATACCCGCATGCTGGAGTCGATCGGGTTGCTCGGCAAAGAGGACCTCGAAGGCGTACAGCGGGAACTCAAAAACATATACCGGGAGATCGAGTCCGGCAATTTCACCATCGAGGAAGGCGTGGAGGACGTCCATTCGCAGGTGGAGTTTCTGCTCACGCAACGTCTGGGCGAGGCGGGCAAGAAGATTCACAGCGGCCGTTCGCGCAACGATCAGGTGCTCGTGGACCTGCGCATTTTCCTGCGCCGCCGGATCCGCGAGATCGTAGACGATACGGTCGAGCTGTTCGGTACGCTGCAACGGCTCTCCGAGCGGTACAAGGACGTGCTGATGCCGGGCTATACCCATCTGCAGATCGCCATGCCCTCGTCGTTCGGCCTCTGGCTGGGTGCCTATGCCGAGAGTCTGGTGGACGACGTGGAGATGCTGCATGCCGCCTACCGGATCTGCAACAAGAACCCGCTCGGCTCGGCGGCCGGATACGGTTCCTCCTTTCCGCTCGACCGGACGATGACCACGCGTCTGCTGGGCTTCGACACGTTGAGCTATAACGTGGTCTATGCCCAGATGGGACGCGGCAAAAGCGAACGCATCGTGGCGCAGGCCATGTCTTCGGTAGCCGCGACGCTCGCCAAGCTGGCGCTGGACAACGCGCTGTTCCTGAACCAGAATTTCGGTTTCATCTCCTATCCCCCCGAGCTGACCACCGGGTCGAGCATCATGCCGCACAAGAAAAATCCTGACGTGTGGGAGATCATGCGGGGCCGATGCAACCTCATCCAGGGCCTGCCCAACCAGATCGCCATGATGACGACCAACCTGCCTTCGGGTTATCACCGCGATCTGCAACTGCTCAAGGAAGTGCTTTTCCCCGCCATCGACGATTTGCGGAACTGCATCCGCATGGCGGGATACATGCTCGATAACCTGACGGTGAAGACGGATATTCTGGACGATCCCAAATACGACTATCTGTTCAGCGTCGAGGTCGTCAATCGTATGGTGCTCGACGGCGTGCCGTTCCGCGAGGCTTACCGCAAGGTCGGCATCGACATCGAAAACGGATGTTTCGAAGCCGACAAACAGGTGCACCATACGCACGAGGGAAGCATCGGCAATCTGTGCAATGCCGAGATCGCCGGACTGATGAAACGTCTGCTGGACCGTTTCGATTTCGATGCGGTCGATCGGGCCGAAGCCGAACTGGTCCGCTGACGCGTCGTCCATGTCCGAATACCGGCATCCCGAACTCGGACCGGTCGAACTGGTCCGCTCGTCCCGTGCCCGGCGGCTGTCGATCCGCGTGCGAGCGACGGGCGAAGTGCGTCTGAGCCTGCCGCACGGCGTCAGCGAGGCCGAAGCCCTGCGTTTTCTCGACGAGAAACGGCAGTGGGTCGAGACCGTACGCGAGCGGCTGGCCCGGCGGAATCCGCCGCAGACGGTCGGCATGCCTTTCGCCACGCGTGCCCATGTGTTGCAGTTGCTGCCGGACGACTGTCCGGGGCTTTCGTTCCGCATTGCCGACGGTCGGATCGTCGTCCGCTATCCCGCGTCGATGCGTTATGACGAGCCGGACGTGCAGCGGCTTATCCGGCAGGCGGTCGAAGAGGCATGGCGCATCGAGGCCAAGGCGTATCTGCCGGGCCGGGTCGGGGAGTTGTGCCGGGCATTGGGGTTCCGCTGCGGAAAGGTGACGGTCCGCAACAGCCGCTCGCGCTGGGGTAGCTGTTCCGTTTCGGACGACATATCGCTCAGTCTCCACCTGATGAAACTGCCCGACCGGTTGATCGACTACGTGATCGTCCACGAGCTTTGTCATACCGTGCACCGGAATCACGGACCGCGGTTCCATGCCCTGCTGAACCGTATGACCGGCGGAGAACATCCGCGGTTGCGGGCCGAGTTGAGGAAGTATTCCACCCGGTGGTGACGCCGAGGACGTCCTTATTGTGCGGACGGGGGAACGGCGTGTTCGTCGGTCGTGTTTGCCATCGGTCGGAGGAGAGGAAAATGCGGAGGAGCGGAGTCTTTCGCTGCCGCAAAGAAGTTTTGTGTGCAATGGATCGGCGAACGGTTTCCCCGGTTCGTATAACAAAGCGTTTCTCCGTGCGATTCCCTGTCGGGGGAAAAGCCGTTCGGCCGCTTTGCGATTCTCGGACGAGGCGTGACGGCACCTATATCCCGTCTACCGTTTTATATATAAAAGTACGGAAACCCGCAGCGGATCGGGATCGGCCGTCCGTCGGAACCATGCGGTCCGGAGGCGGTGTTGCCGGTTCCCGGTCGT
>UROX01000030.1 GCA_900549685.1 uncultured Alistipes sp. | reverse complement strand
AACCTTTTCTTCGGAACAAATCTATCGAATGTATATTCGGGAGCGGACATCGGACGAAGCCCGGTCCGCGGCGGCACAGCCGATTCTCCGGGACGGATGCAGCCCTAATTTCTCTTTTTCCCGAACCGCAGCGAGTCGCCCCACTGCCCCCATCCGACAGGAATGGCAAGCAACCGGCTGTCGAGTGCCGACGACTTGTCGTCGTAGAGCCGATAGGCCTCTTTTCCCCGCCGGGGCGTGAGATTGGGCATCACGACATTGGCTCCGCACCGAACAGCATCCAAACGCCCGTCCGGCGACAGCGAAGCGAGGGCCGTGGCGGCCGCTATGTTGATGTCGGGCATCGCCAGGCGCAGCACGGCAATCATCTTCAACGCCATTTCGAGCCGGTACTTCCTGTCGGGAGGCGCACCGAGACGGGCGACGAGCGGTGTGCCCTCGGCTTCGACGTAGGGTCCCATGCCGCACATGTCGATGTCGAAATCGCACATGAAGCGGATGTCGTCGGCCAGATCGGACACGCTCTGGCCCGGCAGACCGATCATCACGCCGGTGCCGACCTGATAGCCCACGCAGCGCAACGCCTCCAGCGCCCGCACACGGTCTCCGTAACGGTGGAGTCCGTCGTCGGGATGAAGGCTGCGGTAGAGCCTTTCCGAAGAACTCTCGATACGCAACAGATAGCGGTGCGCCCCGGCACGGAACCACCGGCGGTAAGTTTCCTCGGTCTGTTCGCCCAGCGACAGCGTAATGCCGAGCGGAGCCTCCGGGAAAAGCGCCTTGATACGCACGACGAGCGCCTCGACCTCGGCAATGTGTTCTTCCGTCGTGATTTCGCCCCCCTGCAGAACGACCGAACCGAACCGCCGCTCTCCCGCATACCGTGCTGCGGCGATCACCTCGTCGGGCGTCAGCCTGTACCGGGCGACGGAGCGGTTGTCGCGCCGGATTCCGCAATAGAGACAATTCTTGCGGCAGATGTTGGAATATTCGATCAGGCCCCTCAGATAGAGCGTGTCGCCGACCGTCTCGCGGCGTACGGCCGCCGCACGGGCGAACAGCGCCCGCATGGACTCGCCCTCGGAGGAGAGCATTTCTATGATTTGCTGTCTATCGATAGTCATGTTCTATTTCGCTGAATCCCCGGCTGTGTCTGTCCATATGTTCGCGTGTACGCCGGACAAAACGGTCGAACTCGGCCCGGCAGTCCGCGGGAATCGTTTCCCGCGCATAGCTCGGAACGATGTCGTAACGTTTGCCGGAGAGACTGCCTCCGTCGGGCAGGATGCAAGTCCGGTGAATCAGGTATTCGGGCCGGTACGTCGTGCCGCCCCGGGCATCCCTGCCGAGCGTCACCCGAACCGATATACCGCCGTCGGTCCCGGGGAAACGCTGATTCGAAACGAAATTGCCCATAGAGAAGACCGTTACGCCGCAGACATTCCCCGCCGAATCGCAGACCGTTTCGGCCGGCTGCACCACATGCGGATGCGAACCGATCACCAGATCGGCTCCCTGTCGGTGGAAACAGTCGGCCAGAGCGCGTTGATGGCGGTCGGGCAACGTCTGGTATTCGTTTCCCCAATGGACGAACAGCACGACATGAGTCGCTCCCGCCCCTCTGGCCTGCGCTATATCCGTCGCACTGCGCAACGTGTCGATCCGTCCCACCGTCATTGCGGAAGGCACGGGCAGGCCGTTGGTCCCGTAAGTATAATTGAACAGAGCGATGCGGAACCCATTCTTTTCGAACCACATCGGCGCACGCACGACGGAAGCGGCCGTGTCGGCGAAAGCGCCCGTGTGCCGCAGCCCGGCTTTTTCGAGCGCCCCGAGCGTCGTCCGGATGCCCTCGGCCCCTCTGTCGCAGATATGGTTGTTGGCCAGCACGACGGCATCCGCCCCCGCCCTGCGCAGAGCTCCGGCCAATATTTCGGGCGAACGGAAACGGGGATAACCCGAATAAGGTGCCTCGCCGAGCGTGGTCTCGAGATTGACGACGACGAAATCGGCACTCTCGAAAAAATTCCGGAGCCGGGAAAAGCAGGACGTGTAGTCGAACGAACCGTCCCTCCTCTGGGCAGCGTCCACTTGCGGAAGATGCTGCATCAGATCGCCGGTAAAGACGAGCGTCACCTTCGGCTCCTGCGGGACCGGCACGACCGCTTCTGCCGCGACGTCGGCCGTCGCGGCGAGAGGTCCGCGCACAATCCGGTAGAAAAGGACCGAGACGCAGAGAACCGAAAATACGATCCCGCAGCAGAGGAACACGACCGACCGTTTGCTCATTTTACCCTGTTTGTTATCTTTGCGACAGCAATTATCATTCGATGTACACCCGTCTCTGAATGCAATTTTCGAACCCGGCCGTCACCGATCGCGACTGCGGACCTCGGGCCGGAGCGCCCCGCCGGGGACGGAGACTCGAAACGGCAGTCCGGAAATGCGTCGGCACGACCTGTTCCGTCCGTACACCGAAACATAGTCGCAGCATACAAAGCTAAACATTTTTTCGGACGTGACTTCTCATTTCGTAGACATTCATACGCACCGCCGCACGCCCGGCACCGAGACACGCCTGCTGTCGGTCCGTATCGGTCACGACGCCCCTCCCGAAAGAGGCGTCCGGTTCTCGGCCGGCATCCATCCGTGGGATGCAGGAACAGCCCGTGAGAGCTGGCTGGATACGATCCGCACGATGCGGCCGGACGCCATCGGTGAAACGGGACTCGACCGTGCGGCCTCGGCGGATGCCGCTCTGCAGCGAGAATGGTTCGTGCGCCAGCGGGATCTGGCCCGGGAACTGCAACTGCCGCTGATCGTCCATTGCGTCAGAGCCTACGAAGAGTCGATGGCATGGCTGAAGGATTTTCCGCAGCCGGTCGTCTTCCACGGATTCACAGGATCGGAACAATTGGCCGCCCGGCTGACCGAGAGAGGTTTCTACCTCTCGTTCGGCGAGACGCTGTTCCGCTCGCCCCGGACCCGGAACGCACTGGCCTCCGTCCCCTGCGAGCGGCTCTTTCTGGAGACCGACTGCAGCCCGCTTTCCATCGAGACGATCTATGCGGAAGCGGCCAGAATAAGGGGCGTATCGGTCGGGCAGCTGAAAGAAAACATCGAAAACAACTTCTTGACGATTTTCGGAAAATGAACGAATGGAGCGAAAGGACCGAACTGTTGTTGGGTCCCGAAAACATGCGGCGGCTGGCCTCGGCCCGGGTACTGGTCGTAGGACTGGGAGGCGTGGGAGCCTATGCCGCCGAGATGATCGCCCGCAGCGGAGTAGGCGCCATGACCATCGCCGATGCGGACTGCATCTCGGTCACGAACATCAACCGCCAGCTTCCGGCCCTGCACAGCACGGTCGGCCTGCCGAAAGCCGAGGTCATGGCCCGGAGGTTACGGGATATCCATCCCGACATCCGCCTGAACGTGGTTCCGCAATACATCCGGGACGAAGAGACCGATCGTCTGCTGGAAGGCGGATTCGACTATGTCGTGGACGCCATCGACACGCTCTCGCCCAAAGTGGCCCTCATCAAAGGGTGCCTCGACCGGGGCATTCCGCTCGTCAGCTCGATGGGAGCGGGAGCCAAAACAGACCCTACCCTATTGGAAATCAAAGACATTTCGAAATCGCACCACTGTCCGCTGGCTCACATGCTGCGCAAACGGCTCCACAAATTGGGCATCCGGTCGGGATTCCGGGTCGTCTTTTCGCCCGAACCGGTCCGCGAAGGCTCGATGATCCTGTGCGAGGAAACCAACAAGAAATCGAATGTCGGCACGATCTCCTACATGCCCGCCCTGTTCGGCTGCCACTGCGCCTCGGTCGTCATCCGCGGCCTGATCGGGGAACTGTAATTTTCTGCTGCGCAGCCATCTTTGCGGACGGCAATCGCATTTCGCGATTATATATCCATCCTGTCCGCATTGTTCCGACTGCGGGATTCGCGTCCACAGGCCGTGTTTCCCGACCGGTACTGCCCCATTCCGGCATCAACTTCGGAGTGCAGTCTGTCTTTTTCCTGTCGGCGAAAACTCATTTTGCGGCAGCGCCCCAAAAGAACGGGAGGCCCCTCCGGAGCCTCCCGTTCTCATTTCTATCGTTTTTCGATCCGTTCTTACAGTTCGATCAGCGCTTCGCCGGTCATCTCCTCGGGCTGAGACAGTCCCATGAGTTTGAGCACGGTAGGCGCTACGTCGGCCAGCACGCCGTTGCGGACACTCTTGACACGGTCCGATACGACGATCACCGGCACGGGATTGAGCGAGTGGGCCGTATTGGGCGTACCGTCCTCGTTTTCGGCATGGTCGGCGTTGCCGTGGTCGGCGATGATAACGACTTCGTATCCGTTGGCTTTGGCCGCCTCGACCACATCGTGCACGCAGGCATCAACGGCCCCGACCGCCTTGACAATCGCATCGTAAACACCGGTATGACCCACCATATCGCCGTTGGCGAAGTTCAGGCAGATGAAATCGAATTTCCGCTTGCCGAGTTCGGCCACGAGCGCGTCCTTCACTTCGTAGGCGCTCATCTCGGGCTGGAGGTCGTAGGTAGCCACCTTGGGCGACGGGATCAGGATACGTTCCTCGCCGGCGAAGGTTTCCTCGCGGCCGCCGTTGAGAAAGAACGTCACGTGGGCGTACTTTTCCGTCTCGGCGATACGGAGCTGGCTCAGACCGTTCTTCGACACGTATTCGCCGATCGTATTGACGACGTTCTCTTTGTCGAACAGAATGTGCAGTCCCTCGAACTTGGCGTCGTAGGGCGTCATGCAGCAATAGTAGAGCGGCAGCGTCTTCATTCCCTCTTCGGGCATGTCCTGCTGCGTCAGCACGACAGTCAGTTCCTTGGCCCGGTCGTTACGGAAATTGAAGAAAATCACCACGTCGCCTTCGCCGATCGTGCCCAGCGGCTTACCCTCAGCATCCACGCAGACAATCGGTTTGATGAACTCGTCGGTCACGCCTTCGTCATAAGACTTCTGCACGGCGGCCACGGGATCGGTGACTTTCTCGCCTTCGCCCTTCACGAGCAGGTCGTAGGCCAGCTTCACGCGTTCCCAGCGTTTGTCGCGGTCCATCGCATAATAGCGGCCGACAATCGAGGCGATCTGTCCGGCCGAGTTTTTCATATGGTTCTGCAAGGCTTCGATAAAGCCCTTACCGCTCCGGGGATCGGTGTCTCGCCCGTCCATGAAACAGTGTACGAACGTCTTGTCCAGACCGTATGCTTTCGAAATGTCGCAGAGCTTGAACAGATGATCCAGCGAGCTGTGCACGCCGCCGTCGGAAACCAGTCCCATGAAATGCACCCGACGGCCGTTGTCGCGAGCATATCCGAACGCCTTTTTGATTTCGGGGTTTTCGAGAATCGAGTTGTCGCGACAGGCCCGATTGATCTTCACGAGGTCCTGATAGACAACGCGGCCGGCCCCTATATTGAGGTGTCCCACCTCGGAATTGCCCATCTGACCGTCGGGCAGACCGACATTCTCGCCGTCGGTGCGCAACTGCGCCGACGGATATTTCGCTTCCAGAGAGTCGATATACTCGGGATGAGCCGAATACACCACGTCGTCGTGACCGTGATCGCCCTTGCCCCATCCGTCCAGAATCATCAGTAATACTTTGTTCGCCATAGCTTTTTCGGTTTAAAAAGCGGTGGTGTGCGACGCTCGCACACCGGTCCTGTTTACCTTATTTATTTTAATTGTGCTTTAATCAGTTCGACAGCTTTGAAAATCGCCTTCTCGATCCCTTCCGGATTCTTGCCGCCGGCCGTGGCGAAGAACGTCTGTCCTCCTCCTCCGCCGTTGATCTCGCGGGCCGCCTCGCGAATCACCTTCGAGGCGTTCACGCCCTTCTCGACGATCTTTTCGCCCAGCATGACCGTGAGCGTCGCCTTGCCTCCGACGACGGAACCTACGACGCAAACCAGATTGTCGAACTTCGGTTTGAGTCCGAAAGCGATATCCTTGATGACTTCGGGCAGGAAGTTCAACTGACGGGCCACCAGCACGATGCCGTCCTGTTCTTCGAGCGTCGGCTCGATCGAGTCGATGAGCGAGCGGACACGTTCCTTGCGGTGTTCTTCGATCTGTTTGTTCAGATCGGCGTTTTCCTCGACGATTTTCTTGATGGCCTGCGTGACGGAAGGATTATTGACATACTGCTGAATCGTCCGGAACATGTCCTCCAGTCCGTAGACATACTGCATGGCATGTTCGCCCGTCACAGCCTCGATACGGCGCACGCCGGCCGAGGTCGCGCTCTCGGACAGAATCTTGAAAAATCCGATGCGTCCGGTACGGGCCACGTGCGTTCCGCCGCACAGTTCCACCGAATCGCCGTATTTGACCACCCGCACCCGATCTCCGTATTTCTCGCCGAAAAGCATCATGGCACCAAGCTCCCGAGCCTCTTCGATGGGGCATTCGCGCTGTTCCTCGAGCGGATCGTCGCGACGGATATCCTCATTGACCCGTCGTTCCACTTCGCGGATCTGTTCGTCGGTCACTTTCTGGAAATGCGAGAAGTCGAAACGCAGATATTCGGGACACACGAGCGACCCCTTCTGTTCGACATGTTCGCCCAGCACGCTGCGCAACGCTTTGTGCAGCAGGTGCGTCGCCGTATGGTTGGCGGCCGAAGAGGCTCTCAGACGTTCGTCCACCACGGCACGGAAGGTCGATTCCATCTCTTCGGGCAGCTCGTTCACGATATGGACGATCAGGTTGTTCTCTTTCTGCGTATCGGTCACGGCGATGCGTTCGCTGCCGTTGTCGATATATCCTTTGTCGCCGGTCTGCCCGCCCGAATTGCCATAGAACGGCGTATGGTCGAACACCAGCTGATAATAGGTCTTGTTCTTGGCTTTGACCCGACGGTAACGGGAAATGCGCACTTCGCTCTCGAGCGTATCGTAGCCGACGAAACGACTCTCGGCGACCGGGAAAAGCTCCACCCAGTCGTCGGTATCGACGGCCGCCGCATTGCGCGAACGCTCCTTCTGTTTACCGAGTTCGACGGCGAACGCGTCGGTATCGACCTTCATGCCGTTTTCCTGGGCGATCAGTTCGGTCAGGTCGATCGGGAAGCCGTAGGTGTCGTACAGCAGGAAAGCCTGCTCGCCGCCGATGGTATCGCTTCCTTCCTCCCGGGCCTTGCGAATTACGCTGTCGAGCAGATTGATGCCTGTGGCGAGGGTCTTGAGGAAAGCGGTTTCTTCCTCGGCGATCACCTTCTTGACGAGTTCGCGCTGGGCGACCAGTTCGGGGAATTGTCCGCCCATCTGTTCGACCAGTCCATCGACCAGACGGCAGATGAACGGTTCGCCGAATCCCAGATAGGTATAGCCGTAGCGCACCGCACGGCGCAGGATGCGACGGATCACATAACCCGCCTTGACGTTGGAAGGCAACTGACCGTCGGCAATCGAGAACGCGATGGCACGCAGATGGTCGGCGATCACGCGCATGGCCACGTCGTCCTTACGGTCGGCCCCGTAGGTCTTGCCCGACATGCGGGCCAGCTGCTGGATCGTAGGCTGGAAAACGTCCGTATCGTAGTTGCTCTGTTTACCCTGAAGCACCATGCACAGACGCTCGAAACCCATACCCGTATCGACATGACGGGCCGGCAGCGGCTCGAGTTGTCCGTTGGCCTTGCGGTTGAACTGCATGAAGACGAGGTTCCATATCTCGATGACCAGATGGTGCCCCTGATTGACCAGCTCGCGGCCGTCCAGAGCGGCGCGTTCCTCGTCGCTGCGCAGGTCGAAATGGATTTCGCTGCAAGGACCGCAGGGACCCGTATCGCCCATTTCCCAGAAATTGTCGTGGCGGTTACCCAGAATGATATGATCCTCGGGCAGATACTCTTTCCAATATTCGTAGGCCTCGTTGTCGCGCTCGATGTTCTCTTCCGGGCTACCTTCGAAAATCGTAGCGTACATGCGTTCTTTGGGCAATTTATAGACCTCGGTCAGGAGTTCCCACGCCCATGCGATAGCCTCCTTCTTGAAATAGTCGCCGAAAGACCAGTTGCCCAGCATTTCGAACATCGTATGGTGATAGGTGTCGAGTCCGACCTCTTCCAGATCGTTGTGCTTGCCCGAAACCCGCAGACACTTCTGAGAGTCGGCCACCCGGCGGTCCTTAACGGGCGAGTTGCCCAGAAAGAGGTCCTTGAACTGGTTCATACCGGCGTTGGTGAACATCAGCGTGGGATCGCCCTTGACGACCATCGGAGCCGAAGGCACGATCACGTGGCCCTTGCTGCGGAAAAAATCGAGAAACGTTTGCCTGATTTGATTAGAATCCATATCGTAGAATATAATATCGGAGTACACTCCTTCGTTAATCCATAGAAGTTGCAAAATTAAGCAAATTCGTCTAATTTTGTTGTCTTCCGGCAACGGAAAATATTACGAATGGCAAAAAAACGATACAAATTCAATCCGCAGACTTTCACCTACGAAGCGATCGCCATCCCGTTTCGCATCCGCTTCTACCGTATCCTGCGTAAGATTCTGGTCGGATTCATTCTGGCCTCGGTCGTCAATCTGCTGTTTTCGTTCTTTTTCTACACGCCCAAGATGTACCGCATCGGCGAACGCAACAACGAGTTGCTGCTCAAATACGACATCCTCAACGACAAGATCGACGCGGCGACGGCCAAACTCGAAGAGCTGCGCCACCGCGACAACCGGGTCTACCGTTCGCTGTTCGCTTCCGACTCGCTGAATCTTCGCGGTATCTACACCGACTATCCGGACACGAAATACGCCCGCATGGAAGACGACATGTACGCTCCGCTGATGACCGGCACGTGGAAAAATCTGGATGCCATGTCGCGGCTGTTGTACCTCGAATCCAAGTCGCTCGACCAACTGGAGGTGCTTTCGAAAGACAAAGAGGAGATGGCCGAGGCGATTCCGGCCATCTGGCCCATCAACAAACGCAACCTTCGGGGACGGATCGGAGCCTACGGATCGAGACTGCACCCGATTCTGGGTCGCGTCAGAAACCATAAAGGGATCGACCTCGGAGGACGGATCGGCGATCCGGTCTACGCTACGGGCAACGGACGGATCGCATTCGACAACATGGGCAGCAGCGGATACGGCAAGCAAATTGTCATCGAACACGGTTTCGGCTACAAGACGCGTTACGCCCACCTGAGCAAAGTGCTGGTCGAGCCGGGACAGAAAGTCCGGCGGGGCGAACTCATCGGCGAGGTAGGCAATACGGGACTGTCCAAAGGCCCCCACCTGCACTACGAAGTGATCTACCGCGGACACACCGTCGATCCGATCAACTACTTCAGCCGCGACATGACGGCCGAAGAGTTCGAAAAAATCATCGAATCGGCACAAGCCACCACATACGAAGATGGAGAATAAACGACCGACCGAATACAAGGATCTCGTGCCCCGCAGGCACGGCCAGCGCGAAAAATTCAAAAAGAAATTTTTGCGCGGAGTGATCCATGCGCTGGCATGGATAGGCATGGCCGTATTGTACTACATCGGTTTCTCGTTCTTTTTCGACACCCCGCTCGAATACCGCATGAAACACTCGACACGCAAGCTGCGTCAGGAGTACGATTCGTTGAGCGAACGCTATGCAATGATCGAAAAGGTGCTGTACAATGTCATCGACCGCGACAAAGCCGTGTTCCGGACGCTTTTCGAGTCGGACCCGTACAGCCTCGACACAGAATTCGAAAAAAAGAAATGGGAAGCGCACGAAAACCTGCTGGCCAAGTCCAACAAGGAGCTGGGCGAAGAGTTTTTCGCCAAACTGCGTGCCCTCGAAAAACGGAGCAGCGACCAGCTCTACACGCTGGCCTCGCTCGAACAGACTGCCGATTCGCTCAAAAACCGGATCGACAATATCCCCTCGATCCAGCCCGTCATCAACAAGGATCTCACGCTGCTGACCGCTTCCTACGGCATGCGGATCCATCCCTTCTATAAGACGCTGACGGCCCATCAGGGCGTGGACTACACGGTCGGCGAAGGCTCGCGCGTGTTCGCCACGGCCGACGGACGGGTCAAAAGCGTCGTCACCCAGCGCACCTCGTCGGGCAACACGCTGGTCATCGAGCACGGAAACGGCTACGAAACCGTATACAGTCACCTGAACAAAATCTACGTAAAGAAAGGAGACCGGGTCAAACGGGGCGACATCATCGCCCAGTCGGGCAACACGGGGCTGTCGCTGGCTCCCCATTTGCACTACGAAATCCGGCACAACGGCATGCGGGTGGATCCGATCCACTATTTTTTCATGGAACTCGACTACAAAGACTACCGGAAAATAATCAAAATAGCCCAGACCGGCATGCAATCGTTCGATTAAAAGGGAGGGTACGGCCTCAAAAAACACGAAAATACATTCCACCCCTCACACAAAAAGCCATACTGTCGAAAAATATATGTATTTTTGTAGCCTGTTTTACAAAAACCAAACAGGGAATATGGCTACATTACGCTTCAAAGCCCTCGACGAAATCACGAGAAGGGAACTCATCGAGACCAAACTGTCGGACAAAAAAATCTCCGAATATTTCGGTGCGGACGTATTCGACCGCGAAAAGATGCGGCAATACATCGCCAAAGACGCCTACGAAAGTCTTTGCGCCGCCATCGACCAGGGTCGCCGCATCGACCGGAAAATCGCCAATCAGGTGGCGCAAGGCATGAAAACCTGGGCGATGGAAAAAGGAGCCACCCACTACTCGCACTGGTTCCAGCCGCTCAACGACTCCACCGCCGAAAAACACGACGCGTTTTTCGAACCCATGTGGGGAGGCGGATCGTTCGAAACGTTCAAGGGCGAACTGCTCGTCCAGCAGGAACCCGATGCGTCGAGCTTCCCCAACGGCGGCCTGCGCAACACGTTCGAAGCACGGGGCTACTCGGCGTGGGACCCCACCTCTCCGGCGTTCATTCTCGATAAAACCCTCTGTATCCCGAGTATTTTCATCGCCTATACGGGCGAGGCGCTCGACTTCAAGACCCCTTTGCTCAAATCGCTTCAGGCCATCGACAAAGCAGCCGTCGAGGTGTGCCAGTATTTCGACAAGGACGTCTCCAAGGTCAATGTCACGCTGGGCTGGGAGCAGGAATATTTTCTCGTAGACGAAGCGCTGTTTCTGGCCCGTCCCGACCTGATCCAGACCGGACGCACGCTCATGGGGCACATCGCCGCCAAAGACCAGCAGCTCGACGACCACTATTTCGGAGCCATCCCCAGCCGGGTACTCGAATACATGAAAGATTTCGAACAGACGGCCTACCGCCTCGGCATTCCGATCAAAACGCGACATAACGAAGTGGCGCCCAATCAGTTCGAATGCGCTCCGATGTTCGAGGAAGCCAACATCGCCGTAGACCACAACACGCTGCTGATGACCATCATGCGCCGCACGGCCCTCAAACACAAGCTACGCGTGCTCTTCCACGAAAAACCGTTCGTAGGCGTGAACGGTTCGGGCAAACACTGCAACTGGTCGCTGGCTACCAACACGGGCGTAAACCTGCTGGCTCCGGGCAAGACGCCCAAGAACAACATCCAGTTCCTCGCCTTCTTCGTCAATACGATCATGGCCGCCCACAACCACGGCGTGCTGTTCATGGCCTCCATCGCCACGCAGTCGAACTCCCATCGGCTGGGCGCCCACGAAGCGCCTCCGGCCGTCATGTCGGTTTTCACCGGCTCGACGCTGTCGGCCATCATCGACTCGCTCGAAGAGCGCCTGAGCGACAAGAAAATGACACCGGACGAGAAGACCGAAATCAAGCTCGACATCGGCAAGATTCCCGACATCCTGCTCGACAATACCGACCGCAACCGGACCTCGCCGTTCGCTTTCACCGGCAACCGGTTCGAGTTCCGCGCCACGGGTTCGTCGAACAACTGCGCAGCCCCGCTCATCGCCATCAACACGGCCGTGGCCGAACAGCTCACGCAGTTCAAGATCGACGTGGACAAACTCATCGACAAAGGGGTCAAAAAGGACGAGGCCATTCTGCAGGTGATCCGCAAGTACATCATCGCCTCGAAGAAAATCCGCTTCGAGGGGAACGGATACAGCGCCGAATGGCTGGAAGAGGCCCAGCGCCGGGGCATCGAAAGCATCGGTAACGTACCGGATGCCTTCAAGATTTTCAACCGCCCGGAATTCGTCGCCCTGTTCGAAAAACACGGCGTATTCAACGAATCGGAACTCCATGCCCGTTACGAGATCAATATGGAGAATCTGGCCAAAAAGATACAGATCGAATCGCGCGTACTGGCCGACATGGCGGCCAACCACATCGTGCCGACGGCCATCAGCTACCAGAATATCCTGATCCAGAACGTACAGGGCCTCAAAGACATCCTGCCCGACGAATACAAGGACCTCGCGGCCGAAGAGATCCGGACGATCTGCAAGATCGCCAAATACGTCAAGTCGATCCGCGAAAACACCTACCACATGGTGGACGCCCGCAAGAAATACAACAACATGGAGAGTCTAGTGGACCGGGCCACGGGTTATTCCGAAGAGGTGCAGCCCTATCTGGACAAGATCCGTCACGACATCGACAAACTCGAACTGATCGTGGACGACCGGCTTTGGCCGCTCCCCAAATACCGGGAAATGATGACGATCAACTAAGAAATGATCCAATGATCCGGAGAACGCACGCCCCATCCGCATTCTCCCGGACACGACAGAACCTTCGTCCGCACGGCATTCCGCAGCGGACATCGGACACCGTACGAAACAAGCCGTTCGCTGAAAGAACGGCTTGTTTCGTATACGGACCGATTAGGTCAGAATATCATCCCCAAGCGGAAAGTTGTCGCAGATTACACCCTGACAAGGACTGAACCGGCCGGACCGAACACCGACAACAGGCATGCCCATCGCTCCGGAAAGACCGTTCTTTCCGACAGACAGAAACGACATGCCCGCCATTCCGAACAGACAGCACAAACGAACAGCATAGGAGAAAACTCTTCCGGAAACTCCGCTACCGCCGGCAGATTTCTCGGAAGTCGCAGAATGCGCACACTTCCGGCGTATCGCAGGGTTCGAACGGCTTCGAAAAATCGAATATCTCGCCCAGCGTCTCGTTCAGCAGGGCGGCAAACGGCTCGCGGTAGTCGGAGAACCGGAGCACGGGACGGTCGCCCTCGACGAGCAGAGGCGAGAATCCGGGATCGGTCATGCTGCGGACATAATACAGGGCCGGCTGCACGTCGCACCGACGCTCGGTTTGGAGCATCAGCGAATAGAGCAACGTCTGGAGCACGGCCGAACTGCGTTCGCGCACCTCGCCGCGGAACAGCGTTTCCACATCGCGGAAACGGTTATGCTGCCGTCCCGTCTTGTAGTCCACCACGCGCAGCGTACCGTCGGTCAGAAGATCGATGCGGTCGGCCTTGCCGCCGAACACGACCGAATGCCGCGAGGCCCCGGTACCGAAAGCGAACGTACACTCGACAGGCTCTTCCAGCCGGTGCAGCACGAACCCTTCGGAGGCGGCATCGAACGGCAGAATGCAGCGGTCGATATAGCGGCGGACCACATCGCGGACCAGGATGATCTGCCCGCCGTACTCGTCCTCGGTCGCCGAACTGTCGTGCAGATACTCCTCGTTGATGGCCTGCATCACGGCCCGGCCGACCTCTGGCGAACCGACCAGCTTTCCGATCCGGTCCTGTGGGGCGGGAATGTCCAATAAAGGCGCATAAAGCAGTTCCATCGCCCGGTGCAGGATGGTTCCGAACATCGGCAGGTCGATCTCCTCGGCGATTTCGTCCTCCGACTCGAGTCCGGCCACGCTGCGGAAATAGAATTTCAGCGGACACTCGACATAACGGTAGAACGACGTGGGCGACAGTTTGCGTCCTCCTCCGTCCAGAAAGGCCGAAAGCGCCTCGGCCGTGCGCCCCGTTTTCGGGACGACGGGTGGCTCGCGGCGCGAGAGGTTGGCCCCGAGCGATACGGTTCTGAAATCCGGGCGGTGGGGCGATTCGTAATCCAGCTGATAGATGTAGCGGCTCGGCTCGCCGGTGTGCTTGTCGTCGCTGCGCGAACAGTAGACCAGATGGACCCGCGAGGCCCGCTGGATCAGACGGTAGAAATAATAGGCATAGACCCCCTCGTGATGCTGGGGCGTGGGCAGACCGTAGGCATAGCGCAGGTTATAGGGAACGAACGACGACACGACGGCCCGGTTGCCGGGAAACGTATCGTCATTGACCGAGAGCACGAGCACATTGTCGAAATCGAGGTTACGGGTCTCGAGGATTCCCATGATCTGTACCCCGGCGAGCGGTTCGCCCTCGTAGGGGATGCGGACCACCTGCAACACTTTGCGCATCAGCGAAGCGAAGACCGACACGGTGACCTCGAGTCCGCAATCCCGGAGCGAGTTCTCGATCCGGCAGATATAATCGACGATGACGGAGAAAAACTCCCTCCGGCGCACGGCGTCGTCCGACGAGGAGGTCCGCACGGCGACCAGCGAAAGAATCTCGCGCACATAGGCCGAAAGATTCTCCCAGCCGTCGGCCGCACGGAACAGGCGGGGCAGAATATCGCCCTCGGCCAGCATGCCGGACCGGACATATACCGAACGGCTACGGCGGATGTTATCGACGATTCCGGCTGCGGCGGGTTCGCACTCGCGGATAAAGGGGTGGTTCAGCAACCCGATCGCATCGCTGTGATAGAACAGCACCCGGTCGCCCTTGACCCGCTTGCGGTTCTGCAATTCGATGAGCCGTTCGACGAACGAATAGGCCGTCGTCTGCCGCAGCGGGTAGCCCATCGTCACATTGACCGCACCGATCTCCTCGGGTATCGAATAGAGCACAGGCAGCAGCAACGACTCGTCGGTCAGCACGACGGCAGTCTCCTTGTCCGGTTCGAGTCCCTGCCAGAGCAGATCGCTCAGGAAAGTATGGACGTACTTGCATTGCAGGCTGTCGGACGGAGCCGACACGACGACCGTCTCCTTCGGCTTCCGGAAATGATCGTGCGAAAGCACCGCCTCCGGAGGCGAGGGATAATTGCGGATGTTTTCGCGGAGAAAAAGGCCGGCCTCGAATTCCGGATTCTCGACATAATAGGAGTCGTAGTCCCAGTAGAACTCGGCCCGGCCGCTGTTTTTCAACCGGGAGAAAAGTTTCTTCTCGCACTCCGACAGCGCGTTGAATCCGACGACCACATAGCGGTCGTCGGGTGTGCCGGGCAGTGCGACGACCTCGTCGGAGGCCAGTTTTTCCGCCGCCGCGCGGTAGATCATGCCGTCGTAGGCCAACCCCTGTCGCTGCAACCCTTCACGGAACTCCCGGTACACGGACGACAGGCTGCGCCATATCGTCATAAAGCGTTTTTTCTCCTCCGAGAATTCGCTTTCGAGTCCGAAACTGCGCCAGAACCGTGTAATGACCCGTATCTGTTCGGGCGTGAGATAGGAGTAATCGGCTTCGAGGTCCTTCAGGTCGCCGATGTTGGCAAAAAGCATGTCGGCATCGATCAGATACTTGTCGATCTGGTCGAAATCGGCCAGCAACATGTCGCCCCAGAAATAGAACGTGTCGAACGTCTCGTTGTGATAGCGGGCATATATCTTATAGAGTTCGGTCACCAGCTTGACATTGTCGCTGCACCGCATGCCGGCGATCTGCTGCATCACTTCGCCCACGCTGACGAACCGGGGCTGCCACAACGGCCGCGCAGCGATGCGGGAAAGCGCATCGCAGAAAAAAAGCCGCGCCCGGCGGTTGGGAAACAACATGTACAAAGACGACACATCGTCGCCGTATCGGGCATACAGGCTTTCGGCGACTTCGGCGATGAAACTGCGCATAACGAACGCTTCGAATTGAAAAAATGCCGCCACGGACGGGCGGCATGTCATGTAAAATCGTTTACCGGAACGCTCCGGCGATCTCCGACGCTAATTGCCGAAACAGTTGATCGTACCCATCGTCCGCGTCGAAGTCCGCAGGATTTCAGCCCCCCCTTTGTAGAACACGGCGGCTCCCGTATCGGAAAGAATCTGCAACCGTTCCGAAGCGCAGACATACACCTCGGCACCCGTAGCGGCTTCGACCCTCGTGTCCACCGACGACAGCTCCCGGGTGTCGGCTTTGGCTTTCGTCGCAGCGATGAGCGTATAGTATTTCGTCTCACCGGCAACGTTCGCTACCGAATTGCCCCCGATTTTCAGATAGTAATCCGTCGCAGAGATACGGCCGCCGAAAACGGCGCCTGCCGACATCTCCATCGTCAGCATGCGGGCCTCCAGCAAGCTGTCGGCCGTCACGCTGGCTCCCGATATTTTCAGGGTGTTTATCTCCTTATAATATACCGTCACTTCGGCGGTTCCCCGGGCGACGGGAGCGGGCTTGACTTTTATATAAAGATTGCCGTCCTTGATGCCCCAATCCAACCGATTGGCTTCCGTCCCGTCGAAACGGATTCCGATACGGGCCGTGTCGGAACGGAGCAGACGCACGATCATGTTGCCCGAAAATTCGACCCGGTCGAACGTGAGCGTGTCGCCGCTCTTGATCTGCTGACCGAAAGCGACCGTCCCCAAAAACAGGCACACGGCCAATACAAAAGATTTCTTCATGGCTTTCCTTTTTTCAACACACAAAAATAGTATTTTATGCGGGTTTGGCAATCTTTTATTTATCTTTAACGCACGGATGAGCCTTTTGTTACATGGGAAAAATAAAAATCCTGAAAGCCTCGGCCGGGTCGGGGAAAACCTATCGGCTGGCCTATGAATACATTCGCAACGTGATCGCCTCGCCGGGCTCGTACCGTCACATTCTGGCCGTCACGTTCACCAACAAGGCCACCGAAGAGATGAAACAGCGCATCGTCTCCGAACTCAACGCGCTGGCCGAAGGACGGGGCGGGTACCTCGCCCTGCTGGAAAAGGAACTGGACCTCGCCCCGGAGACGATCCGCAACCGCGCCGTCGAGGCCCGCACCAAGATACTGCACGATTACAGCCGTTTCACCGTCGTCACGATCGACAAATTTTTCCAGCGCATCATCCGCTCCTTCATCAAGGAGCTGGGCATCGACATACACTACAACCTCGAGCTGCAGACCGACTCGCTGCTCGAAAGCGCCACCGATCGGATGATCGACGAAATCGCCGTGAACCGCAGGCTCCGCGACTGGGTGATCCGCTTCGCCGAAGAGAAAATCGAGCGCAGCGGTCAGTGGGACATCCGCAAGGAAATATCGAAACTGGGGCAGGAACTCTTCAAAGAACAGTACAAAGCGGTGGCCGAGCACTCGACGTCGGGCGAAGAACTCGTGCGGATCGTCTCGGAGATCGTCGGCAAAAGCCGTGCGGCGGAAGCCGCCATGCGGCGCACCGCTTCGGAAGCCCTGTCGGTGATGGCCTCGGCCGGCGTATCGGTCGAGGATTTCGCCTACGGCAGACAAGGCTGTACCGGCTACTTCGTCAAGGCGGCCGAAGGCCGCACGGAGGCCTACGGCAAACGCGTGAGCGACGCCCTCGCCTCCGACGCCAAATGGGTTCCCGCCCGCTCGCCCCGAAAGAACGAAATAGCCGCTCTGGTCCCCACCCTGCGCCCGTTGCTCGAAAAACTATGTTCGATCTACGACGCCAACATCCGCCTGATGAACACAGCCCGGCTAGTGCAGGACAATTACCGCAGTTTCGCACTGCTGAACGATCTCTCGGAGAAAGTCGCCGAAATATGCACCGAGCAGAACCTCGTTCCCATCTCGGAAACCAACGCGATTCTGAACCGGCTGATCGGCGACAACGACACGCCCTTCATTTACGAGAAAGCGGGCAACGCCTTTTCTCATTTTATGATCGACGAATTCCAGGACACGTCGATGCAACAATGGGAAAATTTCGTCCCTCTGCTCGAGAATGCCCTCTCGCAGGCCGACGATTCGCCCGTGCTGCTGGTCGGGGACGTCAAACAGTCGATCTACCGGTGGAGGGGCGGCGACTGGCGGATTCTCGGTCACCGTGTAGCCGAACGTTTCGGGGAGCCGGAAGAGGCGACGCTGGAGACGAACTACCGGAGCCTGAGGACTGTCGTGGAATTCAACAACCGGATCATCGGAGCCTGCGTCGCCGCAGACAGCGACCGGACGGAGGGCCGCATGGCGGAAGCCTGCGAACAGGGGCTTCTCTCGCCGGAAGTCCGCAACAGCCTGAGCGGCATGCTCGCGACCGCTTACCGGCACCACGAACAGCGATGCCACAGAGATGCCGACAGCGGGTACGTTCAGGTATGCGAATACGATCCCAAAGCGCAGAACGAACCCGAACTGGCCATCCGGGCCATCGAGGATCTGCAACGGAGAGGTTACGAGGCAGGCGACATAGCCGTACTGGTCCGCACGAATCCGCAGGGATCGGCCGTCGCCCGGGCACTGCTCGACCGCAAGGCCGCCTGTCCCGACGCCCCGTACCGTTACGACGTCGTCACGCAGGAAGCATTGCAGATCGGCAATTCCGACACTGCGGGCTTCATCGCCGCCGTGCTCAGGCTGGCGTCCGAAGGGGACGATCCGATCAAAAGAGCCGTATACAACCGCTATCTGGACCAACCGATGGAACGACCTCTCGCGGAAGAGGAAAAGGATTTCATCGCACGTCTGTGTCTGCTTTCCGTCGAAGAGGCCTTCGAAGAGATTCTGCTCCGTTACCGGCTGAACGAGAAGACCGAAGACGTCGCCTACATACAGGCCATGCAGGAACAGATCCATACGTTCAGCACATCGAAAATCGCCGACATTCCGCTGTTTCTCAAATGGTGGGAAGAGACGGGACGGGGCCAGTCCATCAGCCTGCCGCGCACCCGCAACGCCATTACCGTCATCACCATACACAAGGCCAAAGGCTTGCAGTACAAAGCCGTCGTCCTGCCCTACTGCAACTGGAGCCTGTCGCCCAAAACAGGTAGTCTCACGTGGGTACATAGCACCCAGGCACCGTTCGACAAACTGGGTACCGTTCCGGTGAACTGGGGGAACATGCTGGCCGACTCGGCTTTCGCCGAAGACTGCCTCCGGGAAACGGTCCTCTCGCACATCGACAACATCAACCTTTTCTATGTGGCTGTCACCCGGGCCGAAGAGGAACTGCACATCATGGTTCCCCGCAGCCCGAAGAGCCGGACGGACCGAATCAACGAACTGATTCTAAACTCACTGCAAACGACAGCCGACGACCGGGTCTCGCTCGGGGACATGACCGGCACGGTCCGGGAAACCGAACAGGGACGCCTTTTCGAGTTCGGTCTGCCGCTCCGGCCCGCCGAGCGACAGACCGAGGCAGCTCCTCCCCCGGCCCGCTACCCGTCCCGCAAGATAGGCGCCCGGCTCCGGTTTCGGTTCAACAGCCAACGCTATTTTCCGGGAGAAGAAGACGGAGAAACATCTCCCCCGGTGCTCTCTCCGCGCAACTACGGCATCATCATGCACAAACTGCTGGAAAATATCGCCGACCGGACCCAGATCGAACCGCAGCTCCGACAGATGAGAGACAGCGGCCAGATATCGGAACCGGAAGCCGAAAATGTCCGGAAAAAACTCGAAGAGGCATTCGACGATCCGACGGTCGTCTCTTGGTTCGATCCCCGGTGGACGGCGTGCGCTACCATCACCTCATCGACCCGGACACCCTCTGGCCCGCCCGCTACTTTGACAGCGTGAGCGT
>UROX01000029.1 GCA_900549685.1 uncultured Alistipes sp. | reverse complement strand
ACATCTTCGCCATCGGGCTGATGATCTTCTGCTCGGCCCTGACGATCTGGTACTTCAAGTACAAAAAATGGCTCTGAAGTTTTCCTGATTACACCCCGCCCCTTCTGCCCGGCACAGATAAAGCCTGCCATCCATACGGACAGCAGGCTTATACATTTACACCTCGTCTCTATTTCAGGTGCTTATTGGCAAACGAAATGAAATGCCTCCAATCAAGCGGCGTAACATCGTGCTTGCCTTCCCGGATATGGTAGCCGACACATCCACCGTGCAACGGCACTCCGACCGACGGCATCCCGTCGACCGACAATCCCTCCAATCCGTAAAGCGCATAGACCCGTGAGGCTTCGGCGGCAGCGAGAAACTCCCCTTTCGGATCAGCCCAGACATCCCCGGCAGCGCTGGCAACATACAACGGGCGGGGTGCAATCAGAGCCAGCAGTTCGTGCTGATCGAATGGCAACGCCTCCTCGTTGTCCGTATATTTATCGAAATCCTTGCAGAACCAGTGGCGGAAACGCAGAATGCGGTGGAGATCCTCCCCGATCCGGCGTTTCGAAAGAGCCGCTCCGCAGCATCCGGAATCATTGGAAATCACCAGCGCAAACCGAGGATCGTTCGCACCGGCCCACAAGGCTGCCTTCCCAAGCCGCGAATGCCCCATTACGGCCACCCGTGACGGGTCGATCCGCGCCTCCGAACCGGCCAAATAATCCAGGACCCGGCTATAACCCCAGGCCCATGCGGAGATTGCCCGGCCTTCGCTGCCGGAAAAATCGGCGGATGAATCCCGCCCGAAGAGCGCGAATATGCTTTTGGGATATTTGCCTTCGAAATCGTCATCCTCCCGGTCGTAGAAAAAATCGTAATAGTGCGCCGTCACGAGGGCATATCCGGCATCGACGATGGACTCCACATCCCAGCGGGAATCCCGGTTTCCCACCGGGTATTCGGAGTATTGCGACGGAACCACCGCCGGATCGAACGAGGTTGTCTGGTTTCCCTGGAAATTGAATCCGAGAAAACAGGGAACCGGCCCTTCGGCACCATTCGGCAGGTAGATCAGCAGAATCGCCTTCCGCTCGACGCCGTTTCGGGCAAACGTCAGTTCGACCTGCCGACGGGTCGCTTTTCCGCCGACGGCATCCGCACTCTCCTCCAGACATTTCGAAACCACTTCGACATCCGTTCCGGGCAACGTGCCGTACATCTGACGCCGGAATACGGAGAGCAACTCGGGTCGACGGTCCCGTTCCCACTGCTTCGCTGTGCGGACTTCCCGTCCATCCGCCCGCTTCAGCACATCGGGAAGCACATAAGGCCTTATCACCGCCTCATCGAAGTTCGCCCGAGCGAACGCATAAGGCGCGTAAATCAGACCGAAATACTGGTAGACGGGGACAAAACCGCAGTGGACCCTCGCCATGAACGAACCGTAAGTATCCTTCGTTTCGGACCATGCAATCTCGCTCAAAGCCGCAAGACGAGGAAGAAGCATGTACTGGGCTTTGTCGAAAGAGTCGATGTACTCGGTCCACAGGTTGGCCTGAAGACCCAGAATATGGCGTTTCGTACACTCATCGAGCTTGTCGAAGGGTTCAAAGGCATAACATTTTTCCATCGGGAGCGAGCCTCCGATAGCCAATGGCTCTCCATTGGCCGCCGGGTCCGTCGTCTGGTAATAATCGAGGTAGAAATTGGTATTCGGAGCCATTACCACGTCGTTACCCATCGACGCGGCCTTGATGCCGCCCGCGGGTCCCCGCCACGACATCACGATGGCGCCCGAAGTGACGCCGGCCGTCAGAATTTCATCCCAGCCGAGAATCCGTTTCCCCCGCGACCGCAGGTGTTCCTCCATCTTTGCCACGAGATGTCCCTGCAACTGCCGTTCAGACTCCAGGCCCAACTCGCGGAGGCGGGCCTGACATTTCGGACACTGTTTCCAGTTGTCCGCCTTGGCCTCGTCGCCGCCAATATGGATGATTTCACCGGGAAACAGCCCCGCCACCTCGTCCAGAACATCCCGGAAAAAGTCGTAGACGGCATCGTTGCCCAGACAGACCACCTCTTTGCTGATGCCCCAGGTCGTGCGCACTTCGTATCCCTCGCCGCGGCATCCGAGGTGCGGATAAGCGGCCAGCGCCGCCTGCGCATGCCCGGGCATTTCGATTTCGGGCACGATCGTAATTCCGCGCGCGGCCGCATAAGCGACCACCTCCCGGATCTGGTCCTGCGTATAATAGCCGCCGTAAGGCATTCCGTCGTACTCTTTGCTTTTCTGAATATGCCCGATCAGCGTCTCCTTCCGCATCGACCCCACCTGTGTCAAAAGCGGATATTTACGGATCTCGATCCGCCAGCCCTGGTCGTCGGTAAGATGCCAATGAAACGTGTTGAGCTTGTGCAGGAACATCAGGTCGATGAAGGACTTTACCTCCTCCACGGTAAAAAAATGCCTGCAACAGTCGAGCATGGCCCCCCTGTAGGCGAACCGCGGCTTGTCGGCGATTCGCAGTCCGGGCAGCCGGAGCGTTTCACTGCCGGGCTGTTCGTTGGCACGCCCGATCAACACCTGGGAAAGGGACTGAAGCCCCCACCGGACTCCGGAGGGCGAACCGCCGCGGATCGCAATCCCTTCGGAGGAAATTTCCAGCACATACTCTTCGGCAGCCAGTTTTCCGTCGACCGAGAGACGGACATCGGCATTGCGGGACTTGGCGGAGAGGACGATACCGGGCAGCGCCGCATCGGAGACGATCCTCCGGAAACCGGCGGTCGTCTCGCTGACACCTGGAGCGTACGGTTTACAAAGCGACTCCTTCCAGAGACGGGCCACGGATTCGAGTTCCGCGGTTCGGGCAAACACCCGGATTTTCGGTCCGAGCGTCAGGACACACCCCGTCTCTTCGGCAAAAAACGGTTTGGGAACGATGTCGACAGACGCCATGGCCGTACCGCAGCAGAGGCAAAGAGAGCAGCAGACGATAAAACGATGCAGTTTCTTCATTTCAATTCCGGTTTTATTTCCACAGATAATGCCTTACCCAGTCGACTTCGATCTCCGCCGGAAGCGCCGCATCGTCCACAAGGCCTCCCCACTCGCCGATAATCTGGATGTCGAGGAAGAGATACACCGAGCTGTAGAAGGGGAACTGCCCTTCCTCGGCAGTTTCAATCCGCGGATAGGAAAGGGTCTTTTCACCGTCGACATAAAAAATCAGTTCATCCGGCAACAGTTCTACGGCGTAGACATGGAACTCGGCAGGGTTCAGCGGAACCTGCACCTGGCTCGGAGGATTCTTGGCGAAACCCAGGTCGTAGGTATAGTGCGAATGAACCGTCTGGTAAATGCGATCCCGGGTATTGTAATGCTCCATAATGTCGATTTCACCGCCCCAGGGCCAGATCGTTCCGGCCCAGGAGCCGGTCCAGATCGCAGGCTGGGAGCCTTGCACGCCTTTGATCTTCGCACGCACCTCGATCCGTCCCGGCTTGAACTCCTTCAGGAATTTCGTATAGATGCCGCCGGTCAGATAGGGCACGGGATCGGTCTGGAGATCGTCGTTGACAATGGCTTTCATCACGATGCATCCGTCGCGGAACTCATAGCAGCGCGGATCCGACGACATGTACCGCAGGGCTGTCGTATTCGCCCGCTGGACCACACTCCAGGAAGTTTCGTCCAGAACGCCCTTGTCGAATTCGTCCTCCCAGTCGAGTTTCCATTTCGGCTGCACGGGAACAGGGTTGAGCGTGAAGGTAAAGGTACGGGTCTTCAACAGATCCGTCGGGGAGACCAGCGTCAGCACGATGTCGTAGTTTCCGGCCTCTCCCGCCTTCGGGGCATAGACCTGCATATATCCTTCGTCGAGCGTCGCGCGCCATCCGTCCGGCACCGAAAAGAAAGCCTCCTTCACATTCGCAAAGTCCACGGGGTATTTCATCTCTTCGCCCAGGCAAATCTCTTCGCCCTCGGTATAATGCGCAATGGAGAAAACCACCGTGTTCGCAACCCTCACCTCCAACTCCTCACCGGTCTTGAGCAGAAAATGCATCACCCCGGTCTCCTTATCGTAGCGTACATCCGTAAAAAAGGAGTTCCCCGACGTGCTGTTGGCCTGAAAAGCGTTGACGGGAAGGCCGTTGTTATCCAGCATTCGCGTCCAGGTCTGTCCTCCGTCGACGGAAACCGTCCAGTATCCGTCCGCATCGAGTTCTATCTTCGGCGTAATCCCGTCCGTGGAGGTCGCCTTTCCGGCGCCCTCCACCGGTTGGAACGTCTCGCCCCCGTCCATCGAACAGATGAAACGCCCCTCCTCGTCCACGCCGATAACCGGCACGAGGGGATCGAGTTTATCCCCGAAGGTGACTTCGATCTTCTGCCCGTCGCTCAATTCCAGCACATAACCGATGACCGTACCGCCGGAATCCGTCTTCTCCCGGAAATCCGCGATCAGAATCGACTCGTCGAACAGCGCCGAAATCGCAAGCACATTGCCGTTGACCTGCTCGACCAGGTTTTCCAGAGCGGCGAGCCGCTCGTTCTGCCGGTCGATCCGGTCTCTGATGTCGTCCGCCTCCGAGCAGGCCGCCAGCAGGCAGAGCGACATAACCCATATTCCTATCTTCTTAAACATAACACTCTTTTTTATGATTACTTATCCTTTTGTTTCCATACATAATGCCTTACCCAGTCGATCTCCATCTCGACCGGCAGGTCATCGGGATTCACCTTTCCCACCCAGTTGCCCCCAAGCTGCATGTCAATCATCAGATACTGACCCCGGTAAAACGGGAACTGCCCTTCGTGCTCCGTCTCGATCTTCGGATAGACGAAGTTCCGAACGCCGTTCACATGGAAAACGAGCGAATCGGGCCAAATATCCACTCCGTAGACGTTGAAACCGTCGGGGTCGATCCGGGCAGTCGCATGCTGGGGCGGCGTTTTCCGGAAGCCCAGGTCCACCGTATAGTGGGAATGAGCCGTCTGATGAACGACCGAATCGTAGTTGAGATGCTCCATAATGTCGATCTCCCCTCCGTGGGGCCACGGCGTGCGGTCGAAAGCCCCGGTCCAGATCGCCGGCCAGGCCCCACGGGCGCCATGCAGCCGCGCGCGCACCTCGATCCGTCCCGGCTCGAAACAATGCTTGTCCCGCGTGCGGACTCCTCCCGTAAGATACGCAGCCGTATCGGCTTCGCGGTCGTCGTTGACGATTCCCCGCAGCACAAGCAGCCCGTCGCGCAGGTCGTAGCATCGTTCGTCGGCGCTCATGTACTTGAAAGCAGGAGTTTTAGCCCGCGTAATCTTACTCCACACCCGGTCGTCGAGCCGGTTCGCATTGAAATTCTCCTCCCAGGCCAGTTTCCAGCCGGGCCTGGCGGCCGAGCACCCCGACAGCAGAACCGCCAGTGACGGAACGCATGCGGCCAACAGCAGAGCCATTCGTTTCGCAGTCATAGGCGTCACTCGAAAACCGTGATTTTAAACTCCTTGACCAGCTGCGAGGCGCCCGCGTAGTTGGTGTTGATCCCCACGAAAGTCACGACATAGGTCCCCGGCTCATTCCAGACATATTCATAGGAGGTCATGTAGTTCTGCATGTCCTTGATGACCAGAGGCTGGTCGTTCTGAACAGCCGTCAGCGCCATCGGCTTGGAGAACAGCCAGCCGTCGATGTCGAAATCCAATTCCGTATTGCTCACCCCCTGCATGATGAGGTCCGCACCGCTGCGGTTGAAGTTGATATAGCCGTTGCCCTTGTTGATCAGGTAGGGATCAGCGTCATAATGGGAGTTCATCATAACCGGAATCCAGTCGATGTTCCGGATGTTGATCGTGTTCATACCCTGTCCGAAATCGGTAACGAGATCGGCATTGATCCAATAGGTCCGCTGCGAAACAGCCGCTCCGGTTCCCGGATCGGTACGTGTCGGATGCCAGTGAATGGCGATCGAACATTTGTCGACATACTCTTTCAGGTCGAATTCGTGCGAATACCACACCCGCTGGGTTCCGTCCCGATAATCGCACTTCGTCCAACCCTCCATGCCGCTTTCCGCCATTTCGCGAATCCGGGCGCGGTCGGCTTCGGCATTATCGCCGCTCAATCCGTCGAACGTGCCGGAGAGATAAATATCCAACGCCCCCTCGTAGCCGTACAGACATTGGATGTCCATGGCGAATTTCGCCGCCCGGATATCGGAAGGCGCGACGAGATAGCGGTTGTAATATTTGTATTCGTGACCCGTTTCGCCGGAATAGAAAAGCAGGTTGTCCACGTTGCCCGAGATATCGAACCGAACCGGCTCGCCGACCCGGTAACTGTTCGCCTCGTTCAGCCGGACGTTGTATTCCGCCGGCACATAGTCCGGATTCTCGCAGGACGCGAAAACGAGCGCGACCAGGAGGGACAGCGATGCAATGTATTTTTTCATGGTCTTGTTCATTTGCTGTTTACCAAAGAGGATGCTGCTTCAGACTGGGATTCACGCCGATCTCGATCGAAGGCACGGGCAGCACGATGTGCCGTTCCTGCACGGTAGCCAGACGGGCAGCCTGGGCCGCGGTATTGCCCGTCGCCGCCCAGCGAATGTCCTGACTCCACTCGGCATATTTCTTCAACTGCCCGACGAAAATGCCCCAACGGATGAGGTCGTATTTCCGGATCGCCTCGAAACAGAGTTCACGGGCTCTTTCATTGCGCACGAACTCCCGGAACGCCGTATAGGAAGCGTATTCCGAATAGGGCCGCGTCTTGATTTTCGCCCGGTTACGAACCTCCACCACATAATCGTAAACATCCTCGGAGGGAGTTTTGTTGTACTCGTTATAAGCCTCGGCATACATCAGCAAAACATCCGAATAACGCAGAATCGGGAAATTGATCTGATTGTAAAGGCTCGGAGAGGAGCGAACCCCCTCATAAACGGTCTCCCGCCGGAATTTGCCGCAGTTGCGCATACCTCCGCCGACCGTGGGATCGGCCGAAGTCGCAACGCCGCTGTAAACATACGGCGTTTTGTCGATACCGGCCGTACAGGAGGTTTTCCCGCCATCCGGATCATCGTAAGGTCCGACGACTGTCGACCCGGCATAATTGTACGGCGGCATGTTCCAGTTTTGGCGCACATCCGAGATCGTCTTCTGGGCCTGCTCGTCATCGGTGCGGTCCGTCTGCCAATAAAGGTCCCACAGATAGAGCGAACCGTTGTAGCGCGCATAGGAATAGTTGCACTTGCACTGGTCGTAGTTTCCGCTCGGAGAACTTTGCAGGCCGTTCAGCTCTCCGATCCGACCGTTCGTCCAGTTGTTCGCATCTTCGCGGTTCCCCTTGAACTCGACTTCCCACATCGACTCCCGGTACTGGGTGTCGTACTTGTCCGAAATCATTCTGATGAAGACGTCGGAATAGTCCGGATTGAGATCGTGAAGGCCGCTGTCGATGACCGCCCAGCTATAATCCATCGCTTTTTTGTAGTAGTCGTCCGCAGAGTCCGCGCCCCGATCGACCGTAGCCCCGGCCGTGAAAAGGCAAACCCGGGCCAGAATGCCCTCCGCCGTCGTACGCGTTACCCGGGAAGGCGCATTGTCCAAAGCCTCGGGCAGATAATTCAGGCACGCATCCATTTCGCCGATCACCCACTTGAGTACGTCGTACTGCGGTGTCTTGGCGATATGCAGTTTCTGGGCGCTCGTGTTCTCAAAATCCAGCAAGGGTACGTCGCCCCAGCACTGCGCAAGCAGAAAGTGGTAATAGGCGCGCATGAAACGACCTTCGTGATAGTAGAACCCGTCGGGATCCAGATCCGAATCCCGCATGGCGTTCATAAAAGCATTGGCGTTCTTGACCCCTTTATAGATGGCGGTCCAGAGGTTATAAACCTCGATCGACCCGGCACCGTGCTCCAGAAAATCAATCTGGTAAGTCGCCGACGACGCCCGGCAGTAAGACAGATCGTCGTTCAGCGAGCAAATGATCGAATAATTGCTTCCGTAGAAATCCTCGTTGTTCATCACCCCGTAGACTCCGGCCAGCCCGTGGAGGACCTCCTGTTCTGTATTGTAATACGTATCCTTCATGATGACGGTAGGCTCGACATCGAGCAGGCTGCACGAAGCCGCCGCTAGCGTCGTTGCGGCCAGCACCGCTATTTTTCCGATTCTTTTCATGGTCTTTCCGATTAAAAAGTGAATGAAATTCCGCCCGTGACGCTGAATGCCCGCGGATAGGCCGACCAGTCGAAACCCGGTGTCAGAACGGAATTCCGGGTCGAGACCTCGGGATCCACGCCGGAGTAGTTCGTCCAGGTGCAGACGTTATCCAGCGAAAGATAAATGCGCATCGTGTCGAAATGCATCTTCCTCAACACCTTCTTCGGGAGCGTGTAACCCAGCGTAATGTTTTTCAGCCGCAGGTAGGAGCCGTCCTCGACGACACGACCGGAGTATTCGTATACGCCCTTGGCATAAATTCTCGGGATGTCGCTGTTCGGGTTCCGCTCCGCATCGTAATGGTTCAGATAGCTCCTGTACTGGTTGAGATCTCCCTTCCGGCCCGCCTCGAAAACATAGCGGTTGGCATTCAGGACGTCGTTGCCGTAGCTCCATTGAAAGAAAATATTGAGATCAAACCCGTAGAAATCGAACGTGTTGGAGAAACCTCCGGTATGGATGGGCTGTCCCCGTCCGATCACCGTACGGTCATTGTCGTCGATGACGCCGTCGCCGTTGATGTCGGAATATTTGGGATCGCCCGGACGAAGACTCTCCCGGCTGATGCTCTTCAGGTAGGGAATTCCGGCCTTGAGGCTCGTGCCATTATTGAATTCCTCCGCCTTATAGGTTCCCTCGTAAAGATAACCGTACATCAGGCCCGTGGATTTCCCGACCTGAGTGATGTAGGGGTATTGACTGTTATAGTCCATGTTCCAGCTGATCCTCGAAAAGAGCGAATACTGGTTGTCGTTCAGCGCAGTGACGGTGTTGCGGTTGAAGGCGATGTTGAAGTTCATGCTCCAGTTGAAATTCCGGGTCTTGACGGGAACGGCGTCGAGCGTCAGTTCCAGGCCCTTGTTCCGCATAGAGCCGACGTTGAGCATCGCGGTCTGATACCCTGATGTCGCCGGAATGGTCGCTGAAAGAAGCAGGTCGCGGGTATTCTTCAGATAGATGTCGGCCGTCAGTTTCAAACGGTTGTCAAATACGCCGAAATCGAGTCCCACATTGTACTGCTCGGTCGTTTCCCACTTGAGCTGGTCGTTGCTCATGTTTGAAGGATAGTAACCCGGAACGATCTGCCCGCCGAAAACGTAGTCCATGCTCGACGTGCTTCCCGGCAAGGTTGTGATCTGGCTGTAGAAATCATAAGGCGTAGTCGTACGGTTGTTGCCCGTCATGCCCCACGAAGCGCGGAGTTTTCCGGTGCTCAACCACGAAGCGCCCTTGAACCAGTTCTCTCGGTTGAAATTCCAGGAGAGGCCCACCGACGGGAAATACCCCCAGCGGTTATTCACCGGGAACTTGGAAGAGCCATCCGCGCGGAACGAAGCCGTGAGGTAATACTTGTATTTGTAATTGTAGTTGACACGGAACAGGGCGGACATCAGAATCCAGTCGTGCTCGTAGGGCGTCACCGTCTGATAATCGCCCGTATGAAGCCCGTTCACGCCGAGCGACTCGGTCGTCATATTGTTCGAAGCGACGCCCTGGTAGGACTGATTCTGCCCCTGAAGCGTAAAACCGCCAAGCAGCTGGAGGTGGTGGGTATTGCGGACGTGCTTGTCCCAGGTCAGCGTGTTTTCGTTGAGCCACGAAGTCGTATTGGTGTAATAGACGCCTCCGTTGATGCCCTTGCCCGCCCGGGAACCGGAGTATCCGGTCGCAGTCTGCGAGCCGTTGAACTCCTCGCGCTTACGGTTGTTGATCGTATATCCGCCGGAAATCTTGAGTTTGAGTCCGCGGATGATTTCGTAGTTGAAAGCCCCGTTGGCAGCCAAATAATCCAGCATATTCTTCCGGTACTCGTTCCGGACGGTCTTCGCCGGATTGAAACGGTAATCCGAACTGTCGTCCAGGTTTTCGTCCATATACTCATCGAGCATCGAACCGCCGTTCTTCATCAGGTAGAGCGGCTTGATCGGACGATAGCCCAACAGCGAGTAGATGAACCAGCTCGAAGCGGTCTGCTGCGAAGAGGGGTTGGTCGGATTCATGCCGTTGGTCACCGACCTCGAATAATTGACATTCAGGTCAATACGGATCTTCTTGCCTATGTTCTGCGAAAAATTGACCTTGCCCTGATAACGCTGGAAGTTGGAGTTGACGATGATGCCGTCCTGATCCAACGCCGAGAGACTGACGTTGTAGCGGTTTCCGGCAGTCTTGCTGCCACCCGAAAGCGAAACGTTGTACTGCTGCATAAGCGCCGTCCGATAGACGTTATCCTGCCAGTCCACCCCTTCCACACGAGCGTAATCCTCCACCGTATAGGGACGCGAGGGATCGTCGGGATTCCGGCTGTACGGATTCGAGGTCGAGCCGAGTACATCGAGATAGTCGAACATGTAACCTGCGAACTCGTAGGCATTCATCATCTCGGGTTTGTTGAGAATCTTGCTGGCGGTCCAATTGGCGGAGAAATTGATCTTCGTCCGGCCCTCCACACCCTGTCTGGTCGTGATGACAATGACGCCGTTGGCGCCGCGAGCGCCGTAAATGGCCGTCGCCGAAGCATCCTTCAGCACGTCGATGGACTCGATGTCCGCAGGATTCAGCGCCACGGCCATCGAACTCTCGGTCGGGAAACCGTCGATGACATAAAGCGGAGCATTGCTCTGCGTCAGGGAGTTATTGCCGCGAATGGTGATGTTCGCCTCGGCGCCGATCTGTCCGTCGGGGCTGGTGACCACCACGCCGGCGATCTTGCCCGCAATGGCCCGGTCGAAGTTCGAATTGGTGGTTTTCAGCAGCTCGTCCATTTCGACTTTGCTGACCGACCCGGTAAGATCACGCCGCGCCACCGATCCGTAGCCCACGCTCACGACCTCGACCGCATCGAGCGCCAGTTTGTCCTCCTCAAGCACCACATCCACCTCCGTCTTCCCGGCCACCTTCACCGACTCGGTCCGATAGCCAAGGTAGGAGAAGACCAGGGTGGCGTTTCCGGGAACGGATATGCGATAAACGCCTTTGGCGTCTGTCGCGGTACCATTGGAAGTCTTTCCGTCCTGATAAACCGTCGCCCCGACGACGGGCGCTCCGGAGGCATCCGTGACCTTGCCGGTCACGGCGACATGCTGAGCCCGGAGAAGCAGCGGACAGCATATCATCAATAGCGAAAAAACGCTTATCAGTCTCTTCATAATTTCGATTTTTTGCATTTACTACCTTTGAGCGCCATAGGAGGCATAGTTCGCATTCGGGACGAAAATACCCTCCGACGTGTCGAATCTGCCCCCGTCGAAGGGATCGGCCGGACAATTCGCAATCTGCACGTAACCTTCGATATCGAGCGTATTGGGATTGGCGGCCTTCCAACAGACGGCGGCCGAACCGTTGACGTAACCGATATTGTCGCAGACCGCCCCCGTCACGGGCGCACCGTTGAGTTCGGCCGTCTCCGAATAGCGAAGCACCGGCGTATAGCTCGAGATCGCCGCATGGAAAATATTGTTCCGAAGCACATAATTCCCCACGCTCTTCACATAGCAAACCGGAGTTCCCTTGCAGTTGATCCAGGTATTGTTTTCGATCTCTAGGTTCGCAACCGGACTTCCGATGGCAAAGTCAGCTGCGGATGCACTGTTCACGCCATTGATCAGACGCGCCGCATTCGCCGTGGAGCCGCTCCAGACCACATTGTTCCGGAATATGAAGCTGCCGAACGAATTATGTTTCCGGTACTGGAAGAAATAACCGAACCGCGTGTCGGCACCGACACAAATATCGCAGTCAACGAATGAAACGTTTTCGAGCCGGATTCCCGTACTTTCCGACCGGGTATCGGTCGTGAACGAAAGCCCCTGCAATCCGGTCAGATCCAACCTGCAGTTCTCGAACGCCACCGTATTCATCGTACCGCCGCTCTCGTTGTTCGGAAAGAAGAGTATCTGTCCCTGACCGCTGTCCGTAGCCAGTTTGAAATGCAGATTGCAGAGTACGAAATTCCCGCCCCGGGCCGGATCGAAATCGATCCGCGTCACCGTTCCGACAAAAGCGAACTCCCCGCGCTTCGACGGGTTATCCCCGACAACGATCAGGTTTCCCCGCTTGCCGGCGCCGCTTCCATACGCGGCCGTTACGCCATCGGGCACGAAGTAAACGCCATCCGTCTTGATGGTTTTCGTCTCCTCGGTCAGCAGCACGGCCTCTCCGAAGAGGGATTTGCTGATCGCCAATCCGCCGACCGTAAGCACTTCGCCGGCATTGTATGCCTCGTAATAACTCGTATAAACGGGTTCCGCCGTGCGGGTAGTACGGGTCGCCAGTTCGGTCCCGGCGGTCTCTTCATGGTAAGGCAACACATAGAGCGTATATTCGGTCCGCGCCTCCAATCCCTGAAAACGCAAGGCGGTCTCCACGGAAGGGATTCCCTGTCCGACGACCTCCTCCAGCGTGAGAACGCCCTCCGAGGTCTTGCGGAAGACGTATTTATAGGAGGTCGCATCCGACAGCGTCACGGTGTAGCCGATCTCGGAAGTCGTGACCTCGCCTTCCTCGTAGATGGAAGCCCGGGGATCGTGGGTGCCGGAAGCCCCTTCGAGCGAAACTTTCACCTTGGCGATCGTCGCATAGTCGTCGAACGTGCAATACGCCAATACGGCCACGTCCGTGCGCGTGTCGGCGACCGAGGCCCGTGTACCGCCGTCCTGCACAGGTGCGGTTATGGCTATTTCAGAGGAGGAGAGACGCACGGTCCATCCTTCGGGCCTGGTGACTACCGTCGCGCCGACGCCCTTTTTCACAATCGGATAAATCTTTGTCTCGCCGGCCTTGAACAGCTGTTCCCCGGAAGCATCGGAGATCGAGAAGAGAAAATTATCGACGACAGGAATGTTCAGGACGGTTTTGTCGTCGTCCCGAAGTTCCACTACGAACGTTTCGCCGGCTTCGTCGTAATATGCAGAGGCGAAAAACGGGTTGCCCACGCTGGACTCCGCCGTCGCCTTCACCTTGTTGTTCCGGGTATCGAGCACGTTCACCGGCCCGCCGCCGCAGTCGATCGTCCAATACCCCTCAGCATCGACACCATAGACGGGGGTCACGCCGTCGAGTCCGACGGCCTTCACCTTTTCACCGTCACGAAGAATGGGTCTGAAACCCGCTCCGTCCCGGTAATCGACCGCCCAATACCCCTCGGCGTCGATGGAAAGGATCGGTGTGACCCCCTCGCCGTCAGCCCCGTTCTTCAGCGTGACGGTCCGGCCGTTGCTCATCAGCAGTTCGTAACCGTCGGCCGTCTCGGTCACGGTATTGATGGTCGAAGAGCTTGCAAGGAGTTGCAGGGTCTCGATGTTTCCGTTAAAAATATCCACCTGCTTTTCGAGCGCCGTCACCCTCGATTTGAGATCGTCGACATCGGACCGAAGCCCGTCGATGTCCGCACACGCCGCCAGAGCCGCGGCGAACAGGATCGTTGAAAAGATTCGTTTCATCTTTGCATAATTTCTGATTCATACATTTTACCGCCGGGCGCCGTAAGAGGCATAGGCCGTACCCGGAACAAAAACGCCCGTCGCCGTATCGAACCGACCTCCGTCGAAAGGATTCTCCTTGGTCATGGTAAACTCTCTGGAGCCCGGGAACAGGAAACTGTTGTTGACGGCCTTCCAATAAGGAGTACCCGTCCCATTCGTATTGTAACCCAGATTGTCGATGATTTCACCTGACGACGGCACGCATCCCGCCTCATAGGTGATGAAAGGCGTGTGCTGCGTGATCGCACCGTAGAAAAGATTGTTCCGGATGACCAGGCGGCCAACGTTCTTCACGATGTTAATAACCGATGGCTTACAGTTGATCCACGTATTGCGTTCGAATTCGAGGCTTCCGACCGGCGCGGCAGCGGCATATTGCGCCTCGCTCTGCCCCATCGAAAGGTTGAAAATACGCGTCGCATTGGCTGCATTGCCACTCCAGATGACGTTGTTCCGGAAGACGGCGCTGCCGATCGAGCCGTGCTCGCGGTACTGGAAGAAATAACCGAACCGGGTCGAAGGACCGACGTTTATGTCGCAACCGACGAACGATATGTTTTCAATGCCGATCGGCGTGTCGGCCGTCCTGGACGCCGTGAACGAGAACCCCTGAAAACCCGTCAGATCCAGGTCGCAGTCCTCCATTGCCACGGTCTGCATCATACCGCCGGCCGTGCTGTTCGGATAAAACAGGATCTGTCCCTCGCCGTTCGCGGTGGAGAGCCTGAAATGCAGGTTGAACAGGACGAAATGCCCCCGGTTGGTGGGATTGAAAGTGATCCGGGTCGTCGTGATCGTGAATTCACCCCGCCCGGAGGGATTGTCCCCGATGACGATCAACGTATTCCGCGTCCCCGAAGCATATGTCGCCGTCACACCGTCGGGAACGAAGTAGACACCGTCCGCCGTGATGGTCTTGGTCTCCTCGGTCAGCAGCGTGGCCTCTCCGAAAACGGCTTTGCTGACGACCAGCCCGCCGATCTCCAGTTCCGCCCCGCTCTCGTAAGCCGCGTAATAGCTGGCATAATCCGGATTCGCCGTGGTTGCGGAAGCGGTCACCAGTTCCGCAGCATGAATATCCCCATTGCAGGCGATGAGATAGAGCGTATAGCCGGTCCTCGGATCAAGCCCTTCCAAAAGCAGCCGGGATTCGGAGGACTCGATACCGCTCTCCTTCACTTCATCGTAAGCAGGAACGGCTTCGCGGTTCTTCCGGAGGATGTACTTATACGAAGTCGCCTCTTCGAGCGTCACGAGAAACCCGAGGGTAGTAGCGGTCGGAACCCCGTCGGGAGTTACCGCAGCCCGGGGATCAAGGTCGATTTCGGCATCGGAAAGCGATACGCGAACCTTCGAGACGCTGATGTATCTGCCCGAGGCGGACTGCGCCACGATCACCACATCGGTGTCCGAATCGGCAATCGGGGTCGAGCGGGTCCGAATCGGAGCCGTGACGGAGAAGGAACCCTCTTCGAGCACGGCCGACCATCCGAGAGGCGTCTGCACGACAGCGTCGCCCACACCTTTGCTCCGCACCGGAAAGACTTTAGTCTGCCCGTAGTCGAAAAGCTGAAGTCCGTCGGCGTTCGAGAGCGCCAGCAGGAAATCGGGAACGACGGGCAGCGAAATTTTGCGTCCGTCAGCCCGGAGAGTCACCGTCAGCGTCCCGGCCGCCTTGTCGTAAACGACCTCTTCGAAAAGCGGGTCGAGGGTCTCCTCGGAGGAGGTCGCCAGGACCTTTCCGCCCTTGGAGTCCAGGACATGCACCGGACCGTCGCCGTAATCCATCATCCAATACCCCTCCGGGTCCACACTGAACACGGGAGTTACGGCATCCTTCCCGGTCGAACAGAATTTGCGGCCGTTATCGGTCAGGTAGACCGCGCCCTTACCGTCGCGGTAGTCGACCATCCAGAACCCGTCGTCGTCGACGGTAATCAGCGGAATATTCCCCACACCGGCCTCTCCGACCGTGAGCGTCAGTTCGATCCCGTCCGAAAGGACGACCGTATAGACGTTGTCCTCGAACGTCACGCTGTTGACCGTAGTAGCACGGGTAAGCGCGCCGATGGCCTCGACACTCTCGTTCAGGCTCTTCATCCGGGCTTCGAGAGCTTCAATCCGTCCGTCGAGATCCGAAAGATCATCTTTAAGGTCTTCCAGATCGGAACACGACGGAGTTCCGAGCACCCAAAACGCCAGAGCACATAAAATGGCAGCAGTTTTTTTCATATGATAGGCTTTAAGGTTATTTTCGGATCGCTTCGTTTTCAACGCCGGCAACGACGCCCTTGCCCCGGACGACGCTGATCCGGACTTCGCTCGCCTTGGTCGGTTCGAACACACAGCGCTGCGCGCCCCGTCCCGAGGCTTTTCCCGAGAAGACGGGCAGGAACTGCCCTCCGCCATCGGAGACGAGTATTTCGAATCCGCAGTCGGTTCCCCGGTCCCAGTGTATGGTCAGCCCGCCGATATCCAGGTCGTCCCGCACCGGAAGGGTTACCTCTCCGCCCCGGGCGACAGTCGCCGGGAAGCGAATCTCCGCCGTTGCGGAGGGCACCGCGACAGCGGCAGCGCCATCCGTCACCCGTATCCGGCCGGAAAGGCGTATATCCGTCGAAGAGGCGCCGACCAAAACGTCGAATTCGCCCGGTTCCACGACCCTTTGCATCGCAGCGTCGAGCAGCGAAAGGTCCTTCGGCGTAAGGATCATCTTCACCCGTTTTGTTTCGCCCGGCTCTAGGCCGATACGCTCGAAACCCTTGAGCAGTTTCTCATAGGTCGTGATCGAACTGATACAGTCGCGCACGTAGAGCTGCACCACCTCGTCGCCCCGCCGGGAGCCTGTATTGGTAATGTCGAACGCCACCTCGACCGACTCGTCGGGCCGGATTTCCCGGGCCGAAAGTTCGAGATTCGAATAGGCGAAAGTCGTATAGCTCAACCCGAAGCCGAAATCGTAAAGCGCCCCGTTGATACGCGACTGATTGCCGTCCAAACCCGGTTTTCGCGGTCCGTCGATCTGGGAATTGGGCTTCGCAGGGAAATTGAAGGGTATCTGCCCCACGGTCTTGGGAAAAGTCACCGTAAGCTTGCCGCCCGGATTGTACTCCCCGAGCAGCGCCTCGGCGATAGCGGTGCCACCGTGCGACCCGGGATACCACGCTTCAAGAATCGCGTCGGCATGAGCCGCCGCCCAGTTGATCGAAAGCGGACGACCGTTGATCAGCACGACGATCATCGGCTTGCCGACCTTACGCACCTCGCGCAGCAAAAGCTCCTGACGTCCCGGCAAATCGAGGCTCGTGCGGCTCTTGTTCTCCCCGCAGGTCCGCGGGCCGCCACCCACCACCACGACCGCCGCATCGCTCGTCCGTACCGCTTCGACCGCTCTGCGAATCATCGCAAGCTCCTCTTCCGTCGGTTCCGTGGGCAGAATCTCCGAAAGCGGCCAGTCGGCATCGACCAGTTCGCAGCCCTTCTCATAAACGACGCGGGCCTTGTTTCCGAGCGCCTTCGACAGCCCCTCGTAAACCGATACGGCCTCTGTGGCGAGCGGTCCGTAATGGGTATGCACAAATGCCGTTTCGTCGGCATTCGGACCGATTACGGCCAATTGCTTCAACCGCGAAGCGTCGAGCGGAAGAGTATTGCCCGCATTTTTGAGCAGTACAAGCGACTCGCGGGAGGCACGGAGCGCAACGGCATTGTTCTCCGGCCCGTCCACTTCCCGGTCCGCAGCCTCGTAATCCGTCTGATAAGGGTTGTCAAAAAGCCCCACGAGGAATTTGACCCGGAGGATGTCCCGCACCCGCTCGTCGATGACACGCATCGGAATGCGCCCCTCACGGACCAGTTCCCGCAGCGGCAGCACATAACTGTCCGGGGAACGAAACGTGCAGCGCACATTCAGACCCGCCATAACACTTTGATAAACGGATTCTTTCATATCCGGCGAAACGCGGTGCTTGGTATGGAGATATTCGACCGCATCGCTATCGGAAACCACATAACCCCTGAATCCGAAATCCTTGCGGAGCCGCTCGCCGAGCCAGTAGCCGCTGCTCTGGATCGGATAACCGTCATAATCGTTGTAAGCGCTCATCACCCCGAGCAGGCCGCCCCGGGCAATAACCTCTCGCCACGGATAGACGTGGATATTCTCCACCTCGTGCGGCGGCATCTGGGGGTCGACGCGAGACATGCCCTCCCGGGCGCCCTTGTTGTTGGAATAGGCAATGTAATGCTTCGAAGTGGCGGCAACCTGGTAATCCTGCTGAAGTCCGAGCACCATCTGCACGCCAAGTTCGGCCACCAGATAAGGGTCCTCGCCGTAGACCTCCTCATAACGGCCCCAGCGCTGGTCCCGCCCCACGTCGAGAATGGGCGCATAGATATTGGTGTAACCGAGCAGTCGTCCCTCGCGTCCCGTGATGTATCCCACGCGGCGGATCAGCTCGCGGTTCCAGGTATGCCCCAGTCCGAGCTGGGTCGGAAAATTGGTCGCCCGATAAGCTTCGACACCGCGAATGCCTTCGTTGGTGAGGTCCGCCGGAATGCCCAACCGGGTCTCTTCGACAAAGAATCGCTGCACCTCATTGAGCGCCCTGGCGTGCTTGGAAGCCGGCCAAAGATAAGGGCTTTCATAAACGGGAACGCCCCATCCACGAAACCCATTGAGGTGTTCGTCGATCGCACCGATCCCGTCCTTCCAGAGTTTGGTTTTCCATTCGGGCGTAGGCAGGTCGTCCTGAAGCACGCGCAAATAGCCATAAAGCGTTACCATCTGGCAGGTTTTTTCATCGAGCGTCATCTGCGCAAGCAGGTTTTCGACGCGATCTTCCACGTCCGCCGAAGGATCTTCGTAGACGTCCATCCTGCCGTTCTTGTTAAAGTCTATGTAGGTTCCGTCAGGCACTTTCTGCGCGAAAGCAGCCATACAGAAACAAATCGTACATAGGTTGACGGTCAATAGTAGGTAGAGTTTTATCATAGATTGGATTTTGGTTTTTCAGAGGATGGGAAACCGGCCGCAAAACCGCCTTATCGGAGGCCTTGAAATCGGCAGAAATTGTGTTCGTACACGAGACCCACACCAGAACGAGCGCACTACCGGAAAGGAGGAGGGAGCAGTTCCGGAAATCCGAACGAAACAACTTATCGGAGCAGCAAAAGAGATCGAACACAGACACAATATCCAGCCTCTGCCGGAACCGACAGAAAGAGGAACAAACATATTACAGATATTCAGCATCATAGACCCTCAAATTCTCTGCTTCCTCACAGCTTTTCAGCCGACTGTGTTCGTACACACTTCGCAAATGTAACCATTTTTTTTGAAAACCAAAATAATTTGTGATAAATTTGCAGCGGGCGTAATCCCGAAAGACAGATACAGATGGTACGACAGAAGATAAAAATCAAAGACATTGCAAAGATGGCTGGCGTATCTGCCGGGACCGTCGACCGAATCCTGCACAACCGAGGCAATGTCTCCCGGGCGAGCCGGGAAGCCGTGGAACGGGTGCTGGCCGAAGTAAACTACAAATTCAACCTCCACATCTCGGCTATCTCCTGCCGCAAGACCTTCAGGATCACCGTCACCACCCCCATCGCCAGCCCCGGGGAGTATTGGAGTTCCATTCAGTCGGGTATCGAGCACGCGATCGAAGAGTATTCGGACATCAATATCTCCTGCAACTACGCCTACTACAACCAATACGACATATATTCCTGCAAATCCGCATTCAACAGCATCACCGACCAGGTCCCCGACGCCGTCATTATCGGCCCGACCTTCGTCCATGAAACCCAGGAGCTGTGCAAACGGCTCGATGCGGCGAACATTCCTTATATCTTCGTCGATTCCGTAATTCCGGACACCCATCCTGTCGCGACTTTCACGACCGACCACTATACCTGCGGCTTCCTTCTGGGAAAACTCCTGCTCTCGATGTCGGCCAAAGAGGGTTCCGTCGCTATTCTCGGAGCGCAGCGTACCGGCAACGAACGGGCAAGCACATCGCTCGAAAGACGCCGCGGATTCAGAGACTACATGGCCCGATCGGGCCTGACGGACCGAATCCGGGAAGCATCGTTTTCCGTGCTCAATCCGGAGGAGAACGAAAAAAGCATCATGGAATTCATCCAGGCCAACAGGGACATCCGGGGCATAGCCGTGATGAACTCCCGGGGATACATCATCGCGGACATTCTCCGAAAAAAAGGAATCAACGACATCATCATCATCTCGTTCGATCTGACTTCCAACAACACAAGATGCATCAAAAACGGATCGATAACGGCGCTTCTCTGCCAGAGGCCCGAGCTACAGGGATTCAACGCCATCAAAGAGATGATACAGCATCTGATTTACAAACAGGAAGGCAAGGGCAATCATTATACGATGCCCATCGACATAGTAATGCAAGAAAATCTGCCTTACTACAAATAGCATTGCAGATACCGGAAGCGGCTCATCCATACGCTGCAAATGCGCGTCAAAGAGCCCCCGTTCATACGGCTGCGGCAAAAGGCCCGAACGGCATAAAAAAGGAGCGGACAAATCCGCTCCTTTTTCCATACGAAGATCCGAAGGTCATTCGTCGATAAAGTCGATATTCACCTCGCGCTGGAACACCTCCTGCAACGAAATGTTCGTCTCGGTGGTGGCGATG
>UROX01000028.1 GCA_900549685.1 uncultured Alistipes sp. | reverse complement strand
GACGGCTCCGAAGGGTGCCGTCCCTCTTCTTTTTCCCGTTTTTCCGAGGTCAGGGTGTCTTTGTCTGTGTCTGAGGCGGTCGGTGTTTTGCGAAGAGTCGAAATGAGGAATACGTTTAAAGAAGCCGAATCCGCCGCGCCGCATTTCCTTCGAGATAGGGTAGGAGCGATCCGGATATCGTCATGGCCGCGGGCGGTATCGGTCGGAGTCGGAAAATACCGACGGAGATTCGAGGCTTCGGGGGAAGCGCGCCGGTCCGAGCATGACCTGTGCGGGAATCCGGCCTGAGAAACCCGGGACGAGAAGCCGTAAGGAATCTTTGAACATACGACGCCCCTGCTTTTTCCCATTCGAAAGCAGGGGCGTTTGTCTTGTAAACCGCCGGAATCCGGCAGGGTATCGTTGTCCGGAGCCATGGCCGGACGGAGGTCTATTCGTCCGGGAGGAGCGGCATGCCGGGGCGGGCCGCGACGGTCTGTGTCTCTGTCTCGAGGGCAGCTTTTTCCGTCGAATCGGCGGGTGCCTCGATCAGTCCCCGGGCGATCATCAGTGCCGTGGGATCGGGGTCCTTGCCTCTGAAATTGCGGAACAGCGTCATGCCGTCCTGAGAGCTGCCGCGTTCCAGGATATGTTTGCGGTACGACTTGGCCAGTTCCGGATCGAATATGTCGCCGCTATCGACGAAAGCCCGAAAGGCGTCCTTGTCGAGCACCTCGGCCCAGATGTAGCTGTAATATCCGGCCGAATAGCCGTCTCCGTTGAAGATGTGCGCGAAATAGGGATAACGGTAGCGCGGCGCGATCTGCGGCATCAGGCCCCGTTTGCCGTACAGCGCTTCGTGTTCGAATGCCGTCAGGTCGATCGGCGTGTACTCTTCCGTCGAGTGGATGTCCATGTCGATCAGGGCGGCGGCCAGCAGCTCGGTCGTGGCGAATCCCTGGTTGAAATAGCGGCTGTTGCGTATTTTCCGGATCAGATGTTCGGGAATGATTTCGCCCGTCTGGTAATGTTTGGCATAACTTTTCAGCATCTGAGGCTCTATCGCCCAGTTCTCCATGATCTGCGAGGGCAGTTCCACGAAATCGCGTTCCACCTTGTCCATGCCCGTTCCGATATACCGGTTCCGGGCCAGCAGGTTGTGGAGCGCATGGCCGAACTCGTGGAACAGCGTCTGCGTCTGGTCCATATCGAGCAGGGCGGGCATGTTGCCGTTGGGGCGGGTGAAGTTGCATACGATCGTGACGATGGGGGCGACGCGCTTGCCGTCCGTGTCGTAATATTCGTCGCGGTAGGCGCCGCACCATGCGCCCGCCTGTTTGCCGGGCCGGGGAAAAAAGTCGAAGATCAGGATGCCCAGATGCGACTCGTCCTTGTCGAGCACCTCGTAGGCCATACATTCTTCGTGGTACAGCGGTACGGATACGGGGCGGAACGTGAGGCCCCAGAGCCGGTTGGCGAGCCGGAAGGCGCCCGTCCGGACATTCTCAAGCGAAAAGTACGGTTTGAGCATCTCCTCGTCGAGGTCGTAGCGTTCTTTGCGCACCTTCTCGGCGTAATACCACCAGTCCCATGCCGCGAACGTACTGTCGCCGAGCGTTTCGCGTGCTTTGATCGCACGCATTTCGTCCAGCTCCCGGGACGCCAGTCCGAGGGCCGGTCCCCACAGCTTGTCGAGCAGCGCATAGACGTTCTCCGGATTCCCTGCGATCTTGTCGTCCAGTACGAAAGCCGCATACGAAGGGTAGTCGAGCAGGTGGGCTTTCTCGGTGCGCAGACGGACGATGTCGGCGATGATCTGCTTGTTGTCGTTTTCGTTGCCGTTGCCGTTGTCGCCCCGGGAGAGATAACCTTTGTAAAGCCGTTCCCTCAGGTCGCGTCTTTCGGCGTAGGTCATGAACGGAATGAAGCTCGGTTTGCTGAGCGTGAAGACCCATTTGCCCTTCATGCCCCGGGCTTTGGCCTCGGCCGCCGCGGCGTCGATGGCGTTCTGCGGCAGGCCGTTCGTGTCCGGCAACGTGTCGAGCACGAGGGCGAAGTCGCGGTTCTCGGCCAGCAGGTTGTTGCCGAAACGGATGCCCAGTTCGGTCAGCTCTTCGTTAATGCGTCGCAGCTCTTCCTTTTTGCGCGGCGTGAGGCGTGCGCCCGCCCGGACGAAACGGTCGTAGGTTCTTTCGGTCAGCCGTATCTGCTCGGGCGTGAGCGACGAGGTGTGGCGGGCTTCGTAGACAGTCTCCACCTTGTCGAACAGCTTTTCGTTCATGTAGATGTCGTCGTCGTGCGAGGCGACGAGGGGCGAAATCTCCATGTCGATCCGTTGCAGCGTGTCGTTGTTGTCGGCCGCGGCCGTCAGCGAGAAGGTCAGATAGGTGTCGGCGAGCAGCCGTCCGCTGCGGTCCAGCGCGGCGATGACGTTCTCGAACGTGGGCGCCGACGGGTCGGCCACGATTGCGGCGATTTCGGCTTCGTGGCGGGCGATGCCCTCTTCCACGGCAGGTTTGTAATGTTCCGCGCGGATCCGGTCGAACGGAGGGATTCCGTACGGAGTATCCCATCGGGTGAGCAGCGGATTGATTTCCACCGGCTTTTCCTCGCAACAGGTCAGGGTCGTCATAAGCGTAAGTGTCAGTGCCGCTATCGGGTATTTTCTCATGGCGTGTGAATATATATGCCGTTTAACGTTGGTTTTCGTCCGTTGTTTTGTACTTTTGTGCCCGGTTCCCGGACCGGGGACTACAAAAGTAACGATATTACCGTTCAGAATCCGCATCCGTATGCAATTATTTTATGCTCCCGACATGGACCCCGCCGCCGGCCGTTACGTGCTTTCGGAGGAAGAGTCGCGTCATTGCGTCCGGGTGCTGCGGCTCGCCCCCGGCGACAGCCTCTATCTGACCGACGGCCGGGGTACGCTGTGCCGGGCCGAGATCGCCGAAATCGCTTCCCGTAGTTGTACGGTCGAGTTCAAAGAGTGCACCGAAGGGTTCGGCAGACGGGATTATTTCCTGCACGTGGCCGTGGCTCCGACCAAAAACATGGACCGCCTGGAATGGTTCGTCGAAAAGGCCACCGAGATCGGCATCGACCGTATCACGCCTCTCGTCTGCGACCGTAGCGAACGCCGCACTGTCAAGACCGACCGCCTCGTGCGGGTGGCTACCGGGGCCGTCAAGCAGTCGCTCAAGGCGTATCATCCGGAGATCGACGAGCCTGTGGCGTTTGACGAGTTCGTCTCCCGTCCTTTCGACGGGCAGCGGTACATCGCCCATTGCGAGGAAGGCCTGCCGCGCCGGTCGCTCAAAAGGTGTCTCGTTCCGGGCGGAAACGTGTCGGTACTCATCGGTCCCGAGGGCGATTTTTCGCCCGGGGAGATCGCTCTGGCGTCGCGTGCGGGTTTCGTTCCCGTCTCGTTGGGCGAGAGCCGGCTCCGTACCGAGACGGCAGCCCTCGCCGCCGTGCATTCCGTAGCTTTTGTCAATGAAAAGTAAGGCGATTGTATACCGCTCTGCGCGAACCTTCTGCCTGAACGCTGCGGCTTTGCGGGTCGCGCCCGGAGCAGTTTCCCGAAGGGGGCGGAATCGTCAGTGCGATCCTGCCGGCGAGAACGGGCTGGTATGGGAATCGAGAAGTGTTAAATTGTGTATAGTTTCCGAAAACAATAGTATTCTACCGATATGATGGAATGGATCATCGCCCTTGCGGTACTTTCTGCGGCGGTTTTCGCCGTGCCGCTGCGGGCCAAATGGTGGACGACCCTCGCGGTCGTTTGCGCCGGTGCGGCCATCGCTTCCGCCGAAGCGGTTTCCGTACTCGCAAACGGTGCCTGCGCTCAGTTCCCCGGTTTTTCGAATATCGTGTTCGGCAGCGGATTCGGTACGGCGGATGCCCTGTCGGCCGTTTTTCTGCTGATCGTCTCTTGGGCCGGCGTAGCCGTTACGGTATATGCCCGGGGCTACCTGAAGGGCTATCTCGACCGCAAACAGCCCGTACAGATATCGCTGCACTATTTCGCGCTGGCGGCCATGTTTTTCTCGATGCTGCTCGTCGTGCTGTTCCGCGACGGGTTCGGGTTCCTGTTTTCGTGGGAGGCGATGACGATCGCCTCGTTCGTGCTGATTCTTTTCGACGCCGAACGCAAGGAAGTCCGTCGGGCCGCGCTGAACTATCTGGTGCTGATGCACGTGGGATTCGTCTTCCTGCTGATCGGCTTCGTGACGGTCGGCGCCGAGGGGCTGCCCGTGTCGTTCGATTCGCTGGGTCCCTATTTCGCCCGCCGAGGGGCTTTGCCGCTTTTCGCGATCTTTCTGGTGGGTTTCGGTATGAAGGCGGGCATGTTTCCGCTGCACGTATGGCTGCCCGAGGCCCATCCCGCCGCACCGTCGCATGTCTCGGCTTTCATGTCGGGCGTGATGATCAAGATGGGGGTCTACGGCATTATGCGCGTGTGCTCCTATCTTTCGGACGATTTCTATGCCGTGGGCGCGATACTGTTCGCCGCAGGTATCGCCACCGGTCTGTGGGGTGTCATTCTGGCGGCTCTTCAGAACGATATGAAGAAAATGCTGGCCTATTCCAGCATCGAGAACATCGGCATCGTTTTCATCGGACTCGGGTTCGGACTCATCGGACGTTCCGGCTACGATTCGCTGCTGGCTCTCTGCGGATTCGGCGGCGCCCTGTTGCATACGATCAACCACTCCTTTTTCAAGACGCTGCTCTTCATGGGCGCCGGCAATGTCTATGCCTCGATCCATACCGTTTCGCTGGACCGTTTGGGCGGTCTCGGTAAGCGGATGCCGGTCACCTCGCTGCTGTTTCTCGTGGGGTCGCTCGCCATCTGCGCGCTGCCTCCGTTCAACGGGTTCGTCTCCGAATTTATGATCTATCTGGGCCTGTTCGACGGGCTGGCGGGCAACGATGCCTTTACGCTGCTGTCGCTGGGCGGTGTGATTGCACTGGCCCTCATCGGCGGACTGGCCGTGCTGGTGTTCGCCAAACTTTACGGCATGGCCTTTCTGGGCGTGCCCCGGAGCGAGAAGGCTTCCGCCGTGCATGAGGCCGACCGTTCGATGTTCGCGGGCATGGCCTTTCCGCTGGCCGGCATTCTGCTCGTCGGATTCGGATCGTATCTGGCGGTTCCTTTCGTCTCGGGCGTGGCGGCCGAAACTTTCGGTCTCGAGTCCGACCTCCTTTCGGGCATGGTTTCCGACAGTTTCGTCGGACTGACCGTCGCATCGGCCGTGCTGGTTCTTGCGGTCGTGCTGATCGGCTGGCTGCGCCGGATCGCCCTGCGCCGCCGGACTGTCGAGGAGGGTCCGGTCTGGGGATGCGGTTTCCCGGCCCAGAGTGCCCGCATTCAGTATACGGGCGAGTCGTTCAGCGAGGGTTGGCAGCGGCTGACGCGGAAAATGACCCAGAACGTGGGCGACGACGACAAGATCGGCTCGGACGAGATTTTCCCCGTTTCGCATAACTTCGAAGTGAAACACCGCGACAAACTCGATTCGCTCTTTTCCGTCTGGTGGGTCGCTCTGATCCGGAGGCTCAACGCCCGTTTCTCGGCCCTGCGCACCGGCAAGGTGAACCACTACATTCTTTACGCGCTGTTGTTCTTCGTATTGATATTCCTGTTGTCCGTTCTTAAAATGATCCGATAGTCATGCTGAGTTTCGTCGTTTTGATTTTTATCGCCCTGCTGCTGCCGGGCGTCATCAACCGGACGCGGGCCGTGTTGAGCGGGCGCAAGGGCGTGACGCTCTGGCAGCACGTGCTGACGCTGGGCGTGTCGTTCCGCAAGGGCGCCGTATACAGTCCCGTTGCGGGGACCGTTTTCCGGATGGCTCCGGTCATCGGACTGGGGGCCACCCTGACAGCCGCGGCGATGGTGCCCGTGGGACCGTCGGGTGCGTTGATCTCGTTCGGGGGCGATGTCGTTCTGTTTTGCTATCTGCTGGCTCTGGGGCGCATGATGCTGATTCTCGGCGCGCTCGATACGGGCAGCAGTTTCGAGGGCATGGGGGCCAGCCGCGAGGCGCTTTACGGCGCTCTGGTCGAACCCGCGCTGTTCATCGTGCTCGGCACGCTGGCGCTCGTATCGGGACACACGAGTTTCGCCCGGATATTCACCCACATGGAGAGCGGATCGCCCGAGATGATTATCGCTATGATTCCGCTCATGTATGCCGTGACGAAAATTCTCATCGTCGAGGCGGGACGCATTCCGGTCGATGACCCGCGCACGCACCTCGAGCTGACGATGATCCACGAGGTGATGGTGCTCGATTATTGCGGGTTCGACATGGGACTTATCACACTTTCCTCGTGGATCAAGACGGCCGCTTTCGCCGTGATCGCCTCTTCGGCGCTCGTCGCGACATTCGGTTACGGCATTCCGCTCGTCGTGCTGCTGTGCATCGTTATCGGTCTCGGTATCGGCACGATCGAATCGTTCATGGCCCGGGGACGTCTTTTTGACAATACGACTTATATCGTGACGATTTCGGCGATTGCTTTCGTCGTGTTCATCGTCGCATTCCTCATTTTACGGAACATTCATATCGGATAACCTTATGTTGCTGGCTCTGATTATTTTCTATGTGGTGACGCTGGTCTATGCGGCCATTACCGAACGTTTCCGCCATTATGCGATGCTGATCGGCCTGCAGGGGTGGCTGCTGCTGGGCGTGGCGCTGCTGAGGCTGCACGGTATCGACTGGCTCGAACTCTCGTTCGTACTGGTCGAGACGCTGGTCTTCAAAGCGATTGTGACGCCCGCTCTGTTGCGGGCCATCATCCGCCGCACGGGCATCAACCGGGTGCACGCTCGCTCGGTGGCCGTCTTCAACCAACTGATCCTGTCTTTCGCGGCGCTGCTGTGCAGTCTGGTCATTACCTATTACATGGCCGACTCCCGCATCGACATGGTCTTTTTCGGCGTGGCGCTTTACGCGCTGCTCAGCGGAATGTTGCTGATCGTTTCGCATAAACGTATATTTTCCCATCTGGTCGGCTTTCTGGTGATCGAGAACGGGGTGTTTCTGTTCTCGATGGCCATCGGGGTCGAGATGCCCTTCCTGATCAATATCGCCATTCTGCTCGACATCCTGATGAGCGTGCTCATGCTGGGCCTGTTCGTCGGCAAGATCGGCAGTCGCCTGCACGATCTGAGCGCCGACACCTTAACTACGATAAAGGATTGATGCGATGATGTTACTCTATTTGCTCACAGCGCTTTTTCTGGCCGCCTGCGCGGGTTTCGCCCGCAGTTGCAAGGCCGTCCGCTCGATCGTTTCGGTATTTTTCGGCGTGGAGGTCCTTTTCGCCTTGTGGCTCGTCGCGGGAGACCGGCTGGACGCCACCTCTTCGGTGTTCTTCACGTTCGATAGGCTGGGCATGCTGTTTTTCGTGTTGATGACCGTCGTTTCTTCGACGGCCTTTTTCCAGAGTTCCCGCTATCTGGATGCCGAGAACCTGCACGAACACAAGGTCTATAAGATTTCGCTGATGCTGCTCTGCGCCTCGGCTTCGGCGGTCTATTTCGCCAATAACGTGGCCGTGACGTGGATTTTTCTCGAGGCCACGACGCTCTGTACGGCCGGACTGGTCTACCACCGGCGCAACGAGCGGAGCCTCGAAGCCACATGGAAATACATTTTCGTCTGCTCGACGGGCATCGCCGTGGCCTATCTGGGCATCCTGCTGCTCGGTACCGTCGCCGTCGGGGGCGACATGTCGTACAGCAGTCTCGCCGAGGGTGTGCTCACCGGCAATCCGCTCTATCTGAAAATCGCTTTCCTGTTCATTCTGGTCGGGTACAGCTGCAAGATGGAGCTTTTCCCACTCTATACAATCGGGGTGGACGCCAATTTCGCCGCGCCGACACCGGCTTCGGCCGTCATCTCGACCGTGCTGGTCAATGCCGGTTTCGTCTCTGTGTTCCGCGTCTACCGGATCGTGGCTCCTTCGCCCGTAGGGGAGTGGGCCTCCCAGGTGCTCATCATCGCCGGTGTGCTTTCGGTGCTCGTCGGCGCAGTGTTCTTGCGCCGGACCAACAATTACAAGCGGCTGCTGTCCTATTCGACGGTCGAGAACATGGGCATCGTCGCCATCGGACTCGGCATCGGCGGAGCGGGGGTATTCGCGGCGCTGTTCCACGCCATGGCCCATACGTTCATCAAGTCGGGCCTGTTTTTCTGCATGGCCCAGGTGGGCAAGATCTACGGCAACTACCGCATCAACCGCATCGGCGACTACATCCGCATCAACCGTCTCGGCGCGGCGACCATCCTGCTGGGCGTCGTCTCGCTGCTGGCATTTCCTCCCTCGGCGCTGTTCGTCTCGGAGGTGATGATCTTCAAGCAGATCATCCTCGACGGGAAATGGTGGCTGCTCGTCGTGGTGGTTCTTTTGCTCTGTTTCGTGATGTACAGCCTGTTCTATCGGGTGTTGCAACTCTGCTTCCGCCCGGGCGGAACGCCTTGCGAGTCCGCCTACCGCACGAGTCCGGTTTTCGCATGGACGGGATTCGCGCTGATTGCCGTTCCGGCCGTGATCGGGATGCTGCAACCCGAATCCCTGATCGACTTTATCCGGGATATCGTAACTTTTTAACCGACTTATCCGTCCCGCAGAGGGATATTTGTTATGAATGATATGACGACGAAACCCGTGAACGAGTGGCTCTCGGCCGACAACCGGGAAGGATCGGTTCCGTGTTCCGAAATACCGCAGCTGTCCTATGCCGAGTGGTTCGCGGACATGCGTGCCCTGTTGCGAAACGAATCGTGCCGTTGCGCGAGTTGTTTCGGGGTGAGAGAGGGCGACGGACTGCGTATCTATTCGCTGATGGCGGACGATGCCGCAGGACGAGTGTACATCGCTTCGGCCCGTGTCGAAGCCGTGCTGGATACCGTCCTGCCGTCGCTCACGGCGCTGTATCCCGCCATGCACGCTTTCGAGCGCGACTTGGCCGAACGCTTCGGAGTCCGTTACGGCGACCATCCGTGGCTCAAGCCGCTCCGTTTCCCGGCCGACCGGGCCGACCGGCAGAGTACGGCCTCGAACTATCCTTTCTACGGTGTCCGGGGCGAATCGCTGCACGAGGTCAATGTGGGACCCATCCATGCCGGCATCATCGAACCGGGTGTGTTCCGATTCATCTGCAACGGCGAGGAGATCCGCCACCTCGAGATCGTGCTCGGCTTCCAGCACAGGGACGTCGAGCGTCTTGTTTGTTCGACGCCGAACCGTCTGAGGCAGACCGTACTGGCCGAGACGATGGCCGGCGACAGCGTCGTGGCCCATGCCACGGCTTATGCCCGTCTGGTCGAAAAACTCGCTCCGGATGCGTTGCGCGGACAGGTTGCCTCGACGTCGCTGCCCGTCGAACGGGCCGTGGCGCTGGAAATGGAACGGATCGCCGTGCATCTGGCCGATACGGGAGCCATTTGTACCGATATCGGCTACCAGTTGGGACAGGTGGCCTGCGAAGCCCTGCGCACCGTCGTCATCAACTCGATGCAGCTGTGGTGCGGCAATCGTTTCTCCAAAGGGCTGATCCGTCCTTTCGGCAGCCACTATCCGCTGACGGAGGCGTTGCGCGAGATGATTCTGAAAAATCTGACGGATGTGGACCGTCGCTACGGCGAGGTCGCCTATTGCATATTGAACGAGCCCTCCGTGCTGGGGCGTCTGGAAGACTGCGGTGTCGTTCCTTCGGCCCGGGCTTCGCGCATCGGGGCGGTCGGACTCGCGGCCCGGGCATCGGGACTTTCCCGCGACGTGCGGAGCAGCCACGGGTGGGATGTCTACGGCCGGACGATTGTTCACGAACCCGTCGTGGAACAGACCGGCGACGTGATGGCCCGGCTGAAAGTCCGTATCGGCGAGGTCGCCCAGTCCGTCGGTTATGTGAAGACGTTGCTCGGAACCTCCGTGCCCGATGCGCCGCAGAAGACGCAGCCCCGCTACGATGTGCCGTCGGCGCCCGACCGTCTCGCCTTCTCGCTCGTCGAAGGATGGCGGGGCGAGGTCTGCCACGCGGCACTGACCGATGCGGAGGGACGTCTGGCCGTCTATCGGGCCGTCGATCCCTCGCTGCACAACTGGCTGGCGCTGGCGCTGGCCGTGCGCCGGATCGGTATTTCCGATTTCCCGATCAATAACAAAAGTTTCAGTCTCTCGTATTGCGGACACGATATGTAGGACGTAGATTTAGAAAGGGTTGAAAATATGTTTTTTCCGATTTTAAAGGTATTGCGCAGCCACGGCAGGCAGTTCATTCCCCGGCTCGACGAGGCCAAATTGCCCGATACGTTCCGCGGGCGTCCGACGATTGCGGCGGAACCGTCCGACGAGACGGCCGAAGAACTTTGCCGCATGTGTCCTTCGGGGGCCGTGTCGAAGGCTCCGTTTACGATCGATCTGGGGCGCTGCGTGTTCTGTAACGAATGCGCCATGCGCTATCCCGACCTGATCCGCTTTACTTCCGATTTCCGTCTGGCGACCAACGATCCGCAGCGCTTGCGTATCACGGCGCAGTCCGGCGACCGTATCGCGCTCGATCCGGAAAAGGTGCGTCGCGAGATACGCCGGACATTCGGCCGTGCATTGCGCCTGAGACAGGTGTGTGCCGGTGGGGACGGATCGACCGAGATGGAACTCAATGCCACGATGAACGTCAATTTCGATTTCGGACGATACGGCATCGAATTTGTCGCTTCGCCCCGTCATGCCGACGGCATCGTCGTTTCGGGCCCGGTGACCGCGAACATGGCCGTGGCGCTCGAATTGTGTTATCGGGCGGTCGCTACGCCCCGTATCGTGATTCTGGCCGGGAGCGAAGCCGTTTCGGGCGGGCTGTTCGCCGGGAGCGAGGCGCTGGACCGCAGTTTTCTGGACCGGGTCGGCGTCGATCTGTATATCCCCGGCAATCCCGTCCACCCGCTGACGTTTATCGACGGTGTCATGTCGCTGACGGGCCGTCTGAAAAAATAGAAAAACATGCGAAAATCGCTGACCCTTTTCTGGACGTTTCTCAAGATCGGAGTCTTTACCTTCGGCGGAGGATATGCCATGGTGCCGCTCATCGAGCGGGAGGTGGTCGGCCGTCGCAAGTGGATCGACGGAGCCGAATTCATCGACCTGCTGACGCTGGCCCAGACCTCTCCGGGACCGCTGGCGCTCAATACGGGGGTTTTCGTCGGATATAAGATCGGGGGTTATCCCGGTGCGTTCTGGGCCGTGATGGGCATCGTCGTCCCTTCGTTCGTCATCATCCTGCTCGTCGCGCTGTTTTTCGTTTCGTTCCGGACGAATCCGGTCGTGGAGGCTGTCTTCAAGGGGATGCGGCCCGCCGTCGTGGCGTTGATTCTCGCACCGATCTTCAATCTTTCGAAGGGACTCGGATGGCGGCGTCTGCTACTGGCCGCCGCGGCGCTGGCCGCTACGTGGGCATTGGGCTTTTCGCCGGTCTATCTGATCGTCGCGGGCGCTTTGGGCGGACTGATCTTCGCCCGTTACCGTAAAAGAAAGGGCGAGGACATATGATTTATCTGCAACTGTTTCTGTCTTACCTCAAGATCGGCTTTTTCGGCTTCGGCGGCGGATACGCGATGCTGTCGCTCATCCAGCACGAGGTTGTCATCAGCCACCAGTGGATATCGAATGCCGAGCTGACCGACATCATCGCCGTGTCGCAGATGACGCCCGGACCGATCTCGATCAACAGCGCCACCTACATCGGCTATGTCGTCACCGGAAGCGTGTGGGGATCGGTCGTCGCTACGACGGCGGTGTGCCTGCCTGCTCTGACGTTGATGATTCTCATCACGCGCTTTTATCTGGCTCTGCGCGGAAACGTGTATGTCAAGGGCGCCATGTACGGTATGCGGCCGATGATTCTGGCCATGATCGGGCTGGCCGGTATGGTGCTGTTCACGCCCGATACGTTTTCGGATGCGGCGAGCTGGATCATTTTCGGCGTCGTTTTTCTCGCCTCGTTGCGCAGGATCGATCCCATCCTGCTTATTGTTCTTTCGGGTCTGGCCGGCTATCTGATCTACGAGTAAACGCTGTATCGTCGTTCCCGAATTGTTGCGGGAGTTCCGAATCGCGATCCGAATGTCTTCGTATGGGCTTTTTTCGTGCTGTCCGGATGCTCCGGTGGCCGGAAACCGAAGTATTCCGATTCGCTCGTGGCCGGTGCCGTGTTCGGATCGTCCCCCGTTTCTCCTTATATTTTATGTTCCCCGCATTTGTCGTTGCCGCCTTCTGCTTCGGATGGCCTTTCCCGGGTCCGAAGCCGATTGCCGGTACGTATGACGGCGCTCGAAGTGGAAATATGCGGGCAGGAATCCCGATACGTCGAAGCATGCGATTGCCCCGATCTTATTTTTCGTAAGCATGCGCCGCGGCTGTCCGTCGGCAGGGGGGCGGACCCGAAGCCGGCCGGAGCGTCGCGGAGTCCGTCGGCCGGGAATAAGTCTTGGGAAATTATCGGGAGTGGGAACAGGATACGTTTTCTGAAAAAACGGCGTCCGGACAACATTGTCCGGACGCCGTTCGATACGGTCGGGGAGGCCGTTATTCCGTTTTCCGAACTGCTACGGTGTCGGCGGTGAGGGATACATTCGGTTCGGAGAGCACTCTGAGCGATTCGGCTATCGTTTTGTCGATACGCTGGATGTTGTGGTAGAAGGCATTGTCTTCGAGCGGAGTGTTGCGTCCGACGTAGGCTCGGATCTGGGCCAGGATGACGTCCTTCGACCGTTCGATCTCTTGTCTCCGGGCGGGCACTCCGGCCCGGGCGGCATAGCGGACGAATTCGTCGAGCAGACCGGGATCGGAGTCGAAGAAACGGTCCAGTTCCTCGATGCTCTCTATCTCGTTGAGTTTTGCGCGGTGGCGGTCGGTGTATTCGAGCGTGAACCGGTAGAGGATATTCCTTCCGGCGACTTCCTTGAAATAGTTCGTCATGCCGGTCGTGTCGGCCGGAACGAAAATGTCGGGCATGATCCCGCCGCCGCCGTAGACGATTTTTCCGCCTTCGGTCGTGTACCGCAAACTGTCGGCGAAACGTATGCTGTCGATCGAGAACAGCTCGTTGTGCTCGTAACGCGACAGCAGCTCGTTGTTGTAGTTTTCGGCTCCTTCGTCATAAGGCTTCTGGATCGAACGGCCGGTGGGCGTGTAGTAGCGGGCCACGGTGAGCCGCACGGCCGAGCCGTCCGGAAACGGAATCTGCGTCTGGACGAGTCCCTTGCCGTAGGAGCGGCGGCCGATGATCGTGCCCCGGTCGTTGTCCTGCAGGGCACCGGCCAGAATCTCGCTCGACGAGGCGCTGTATTCGTCGATCAGTACGACCAGTTCCTCGTCGGTGAACTCGCCGTTCCCGTCGCTGTATTGCGTGTTACGGCGGCCGAACCGATCCTGCGTGTAGACGATCATTTTGTCGGCGGGCAGGAATTCGTTCGATATGGCGATGGCCTGGTCGAGCAGCCCGCCCGAATTGCCCCGGATGTCGAGAATCAGTTTCTTCATGCCCTGTTCCTTGAGTCGGGAAATGGCCTGGGTCAGTTCCCTGTGGGCATTGACCGAGAACTGCTCGAATTTGATATAGCCCGTTTCGGGACGGATCATGTAGGCGGCCGTGATGCTTTTGATCGGAATGGCGTCCCGGACGACGGTGATCGGTATCGGTTCCGCGATGCCGATGCGGCGGATACCCAGCCTTACTTCGCTTCCGCGCGGACCCCGGAGGCGTTTGACCACGTCGTTCTGGTCCATCTCCACGCCGGCTATCGTCGTGTCGTTCACCGTCACGATGCGGTCGCCTCCCTGAATGCCGGCTTTGGCACTGGGACCTCCCGTGATGACGTTCTGTACGATGACCGTGTCGGTGGCCATGTTGAACGTAACGCCTATGCCGTCGAACTGTCCTTCGATCGTTTCGTTGGCCCGGGCCAGTTCCGAGGCGGGAAAATACATCGAGTGGGGGTCCAGTTCTTCGAGCAGCACGGGAATGACGTTTTCGGCGATCGAGTCGATCGAGACGGTATCGACGTACTGGTTGTGGATGAGCGACAGCAGCATGTTGATCTTTTCGCTGCCGGGCGCCATGATGCCCGAGCGTTTGACGACAGTCCGTTTGCCGGTCCTGAAAACCAGTCCGCCGAGCAGAACGCCCGCCACTAACGAACAGGCCACGACGGCCGGAAGAACGATGGTGAATTTACTGTTTTTATACATTGCGTTTTACGATTGTTCGGTCGGAGAAGAGGCAATTCCCGTACCGGGCGTTACTTGTTTCTGAACGTGTAGGAAAGTCCCAGCCCGAATTTGTAGTTCCACTGGAGCGCTTTGTTCCGGGGCGTGACCTGCAGTTCGTTGTATACCGTTCGGCAGAACAGGTCCACGCTGAAGATCTTCGTGGCGCGTACCTGCAGCGTGTTCTGCATTTCCACGTAGGTGTTGTCGTGGTAGTTCGTGCTGATGTAGAAATAGTTGATGTAGTTGAGCTTCCCCTTGGCGATGGGGATGTTCGTGTCGATGCGCATGTTCGATCCCAGCGAACTTTTCTGGTGCCGGCCCACCGGGATACCGTGCATTCCCTGTTTGGAGAGCGTGTCGCTCAACACGAAGAGCATGCTTCCGCTGATCGGGTTGATCGTCATAATGAGCGGATTGCGGTTTTGGGCCTTGTTGAAGACTTTGTACGTCAGACCGACACCCAGCGTCAGCGTACCCGGCGACATGAAGTTGCTTATCATCGTTTTGTCGTCGGCCGAGCGGAAGCCCTTGGTCCACTGGCTGCGGAGGTTGGCGCTGGCCGAGTAGGACCAGTTCTTCGAGATGGCCCAGCCCGAATTGACGTTGATGATGAAGTAGTCGATGTTCTTGAACGTCTTGCCCGATATGACGTTCATCCCGTATTTGGAGTCGAGCGAGTAGGTGAGGTTGAATTTGTTGCGGGCGTAAACATGCGTGTAGAGCAGCGAGGCCATCGCGTCGAAGGTGTTGTTACCGCCGCCCACCCAGTTGTCGAATCCGGTCTGGTTGAGGCTCAGTCCTACGGCGCAGGATATCGTGTTGCGTTCTTTTCTGATCTTGCGTCTTTCGGCCCGGTAGCGCGATTCGCTGAAAAACGGATTTTTCGTGACGGCCGAGATTTCCTTGACCGTGTCTTTCTTGTTGAGCACGTCCGCTTCTTTGGGCGTGACTTTCGAAATGGAGAACTGGGCCGCCGCTTCTGTGCAGAGGGCGCAGAGGCCGATGAGCAGGGGGAGGAGCTTGAGCGGTTTCATATTTCGTTCGGTTTGGTCGGGTCTGCACAAAGGTAATAATTTTCGGGTAAGCCTTTTGCGGTTTGTGTCGGCTTTCCCGGAAAAAAGCGGTAACTTCGTCCGGCCGCTTATCCATGAAAACGCGGCCTTCGGACCGGAAATTGTACGGTCCGGAACAAAACGACTCGGATATGAAATATTTCGGTGCCCATGTCAGCGCTTCGGGCGGGGTGTTCAACGCTCCCGCGAATGCCCGGGCCATCGGAGCTTCGGCTTTTGCGCTGTTTACCAAAAATCAACGGCAGTGGAGCGCTCCCGCGCTCGGTCCGGACGCGATCGAGGCGTTCCGGAGCCGGTGCGAGGCGGACGGTTACGCTCCTGCGCAAATTCTGCCGCACGACAGTTACCTTATCAATCTGGGCCATCCTTCGGCTCCGGAACTCGAAAAGTCGCGTACGGCGTTCATCGACGAGATGAAGCGTTGCGAAGCGCTGGGGCTGGATCGGCTCAATTTCCATCCCGGAAGCCATCTGGGCAAGATCTCTCTGGAAGAGTGTCTCGCCCGTGTGGCCGAGTCGATCGATCTGGCTCTGGCGTGTACGCAGGGTGTGACGGCTGTCATCGAGAATACGGCGGGTCAGGGATCGAACGTTGGCTTCTCGTTCTGCCATCTTGCCGAGATCATCGCCCGGGTGAAGGATAAGAGCAGGGTAGGGGTCTGTATCGATACCTGCCACGCGTTCGCGGCCGGGTACGACCTCTCTTCCGAAGAGGCCTGCGAGCGAACGTTCGCCGAGTTCGAAGAGACTGTCGGTTTCCGCTACTTGCGGGGCATGCACCTCAACGACTCGATGAAGCCGATGGGCAGCCGGGTGGACCGCCACCAGTCGCTGGGCGAAGGAACGATCGGGCTGGCCGCTTTCCGTTACATCGCCCGCGACAAACGGTTCGACGATATGCCGTTGATTCTCGAAACGCCCGATCCGGACCGCTGGCCGGCCGAGATCGATTTGCTTCGCGAGTTTGCCGGACAGTAGCGGGCCGAGCTTTTTCCGGACCGGTCGAACGACGATCTTTTCGGTGCCCGTTCTTAGGTCTTTTCGCCTCGTACCGAGGTGCGGATGCTCGTTTGTTTCAGTGTCCTGCCAGGTCGGGCGTATCCCGGTGTCCGGTTCGGTTTGCCGTATGGAAAAGCGGTGTTTTCGCTCCATTCTTTAGTAGTTAGTAGGTCGGAAACATGCTTTTCGGACCTGGGGCTTTGTCTTCTGCCACCCGTGCGGACCGGCGTACTTTCGCTTCGGATCGAGGAACGGTGCGGCGGAGCGGTCCGTATCGACGGACGGCTGTTTCCGGAACCGGCCGGTGTGACCGGGCTTTGCGGGTTTTTTATTACCTTTGCCGTCGGTTCCTGCGTCGCGACGGAAGCCGCCGTAAAGGACGACGGAACAAAACCTTTCGAATGAGAAAAATAGCCTCGATAACAAATCCGGACGCATGGCTCCGGCTCTGGCTCGGCCTCTGGTGGGTCGTCAATGTCGTTCAGGCCGGATGCACCGAGCTGGCCAACGACGAAGCCTACTATCACATGTTCTCCCTCGATCCGGACTGGGGTTATTTCGATCATCCTCCGATGACGGCCCTGCTGGTGTGGCTGGGGAGTTTTCTGGGTGGCGAGCTGGGTGTCCGTTTTTTCTTCACGCTGCTGCAGCCCCTCTATCTGTACGTTCTGTGGCGTATCGTCCGTCCGGCGGATGCTTCCCGGGCCGATGCGTCGCTGTTCGCTCTGTTGGCGGCGGCGATGCCCATTTTGCAGCTTTACGGTTTCATCGCCGTGCCCGACGGGCCGCTGATGCTTTTCACTGCGCTGTTTCTGTGGACGTATAAACGGTATACCGAGACCGGACGATGGGCTGATGCGCTGTGGATGGGCGTGACGGTCGCCGCGCTCGCATACAGCAAGTATCACGGTGCACTCGTCGTGCTGCTGACGGTGGTTTCCCGTCCGAAACTGCTCAAAGACCCGAAATTCTACGCCGCTTGCGGTCTGACGCTTCTGCTCATCGTGCCCCATCTGCTGTGGCAGTACGAGCACGACTGGGTGTCGTTCCGCTACCATCTGTCGGGCCGCAACCGCGACTTCCAGATCGGTTTCGTGACCGAATACCTGCTCAATCTGTTCGCGATTTTCAATCCGTTCCTCTTCCCCGTCTTCCTTGTCGCATGGTGGAAGACGCGGGGCGAAACGCCCGTCCTGAGAGCCATGAACTGCATCTCGGCCGGTTTCATCCTGTTCTTTCTGGCCTCTACGTTCCGGGGATACGTTCAGCCCCAGTGGGAGATTCCCGCCACGTTCGGCATCGTGGCCGTGCTGTTCCTGTTCGTCCGGAACAGGGAAGGGCTGCGGCGTTATGCCGTCCGTATCGGCTGGATCACGCTGGCGCTGATCGCTCTGGTGCGCATCGAGATGATCTTCAATCCGCTGGGCCTCCGTTTCGAAGTGTTCGACAACCGGGCCTCCTATGCGAAGATCGCCGAGGCGGCCGCCGGTGCGCCGGTCATTTTCGACGGACAGTATACCGCGGCGGCCAAATACAGCTTCTACACCGGCGGATGGGCGTGGGCGCAGCCTTCGATCCACTACCGCACGAGCCAGTACGAAATGAAGGACGACGACAGCCGCATGGCCGGGGAACGGGTCCTGATCCAGGTGTGGGACAGCGTGCCGGGACGACGCAGCATCGAGCTGCCCAACGGCCGGGAGTTCGCGTGGATCGAGACCGAGCGTTTCGTGCCGGTCCGCAGGATCGACGTCGTGTACGATTCCCTGCCGGCCGAGGCGAGGGCGGGCGATACGCTGCGCCTGCGGTTCCGCCTCGACAATCCCTATCCTTACGATTACCGTTTCGACGGCGATTCGGTGTCGTTGAGCATCGTCTGGCGCAACCGCAACGAACCTACGCACCGTTACGTGCTGCCGGAGGTGACGGGTCTGCTACCTGCTGGAGGCAGCATGACGGCCGAAGCTCGGTTCGTCGTGCCGCCGCTCGCGCTGCGCAGGTTCGAAGTGGGATTCACGGTGGCCGATCTCCCGGTCACGACGTGGTTCAACGGCCGGACGACCGGAATCCGGATAGTGGAATAAGAATGTATGTGAAAATGTAAATCGCTGAATAGAGAATGTTCGCTCAGTTTATCAAATTCTGTGTGGTCGGCGGCGTGGGTATGATCGTCGATTTCGGGATCACTTTTCTGTGTAAGGAAAAACTCCGCCTGAACAAATATATCGCCAACTCCCTCGGATTCATCACCGCGGCCTCGTGCAATTATCTGCTCAACCGGGTGTGGACTTTCCGCAGCCACGACCCCGAGGTCGCCCAGCAGTATATGCAGTTCATCGGTATTTCTGCCATCGGCCTGCTGCTCAACAACGTGATTATCTATTTGCTGAACGACAAGGCTCGTCTGGGCTTCTATTGGTCCAAGCTGCTGGCTATCGGCTGCGTCACGCTATGGAATTTCTTTATGAACTACTTCTTCACGTTCACGGCCTGATCCCGACGGCCGCAGGGTGCGGAACCGGAACGGTTCTCTTCGACGTCCGTCCGCATGAGTTCTGCCCTGTATGGTGCTGATTATGACGGAGGTATTCCGGTATGAAGATAAGAGAATACGAATCTTCGGACGCGGGCGAAACGGCCCGGCTCTTTTATGAAACCGTTCATGCCGTGAACGCGAGGGATTATACCGAAAGTCAGTTGGACGCATGGGCGACAGGGCTTGTCGATCCGGAAGCATGGGATGCGTCGTTTCGATCCGGTCCGGCTCGTGTCGCCACCATGGACGGCCTTATCGTAGGATTCGGGAATATAAGTTTCCCCGGATATTTGGATAAGTTGTTCGTGCATAAAGATTTCCAAAGGCGAGGGATCGCGACCGCCATATGCGATGAACTCGAACGCATGACGATCGACAGGATTGAGGTGCACGCATCTATAACGGCGAGACCTTTTTTCGAACGCCGCGGTTATAGGGAGATCGTGAAACAGACGGTCGAAAGGAACGGGATTTTCTTGACGAATTTCGTGATGGAGAAACAGTTGTAACGTCGTGCGGGCGATTCTGGTCGGAGGGTGTTTACACTGGACGACGGGATGGTCGCGGAGGACGTCGCTGAGGTCCGATACGACGAAGGGGAACGCCGGCTTTTGCTGCGTTCCCCTTCGCTGTCGATTCCGGACGGAAGTCCGAGGTTATTTTTCGGCCATGTCGGGCATCGGCTTTTTGTATTCGCCGGCCACGAGCTTCTTGTGGCATTTTTCGAAACAGTCGAGCGTATATTTCACGTCGTCCAGCGTGTGGACCGCCGTGGGGATGATACGCAGGATGATCTCGCCTTTCGGGATGACGGGATATACCACCACCGAACAGAACAGGTTGTAGGTTTCGCGCAGGTCCACCACGATGTTGCAGGCTTCGTCCACGCCGCCCTTCATGTAGACGGGCGTCACGGGCGAGAGCGTGCCTCCGATGTCGAAGCCTCTTTCGCGGAAACCGTCCTGTAGGGCGTGTACGATCTTCCAGAGGTTGTCCTTGAATTCGGGGTGGGTGCGGATCATGTCGAGACGCTTGAGCGCGCCTTTGACCATCGGCATGGGCAACGCTTTGGCATAGGTCTGCGAACGCATGTTGTAACGCAGATAATCGACGATGTATTTTTCCGACGAGACGAAGGCGCCGATACCGGCCATCGATTTGGCGAACGTGTTGAACAGCACGTCCACGCCGTCGATCACGCCGAAGTGCTCGGGCGTTCCGGCTCCGGTTTTGCCCATCGTGCCGAATCCGTGGGCGTCATCGACCAGCAGACGGAATTTGAAATCCTTCTTCATGGCCACGATTTCGTCCAGCTTGCCCAGGTCGCCTTTCATGCCGAACACGCCTTCGGTGATGACCAGCACGCCGCCGCCGTTTTCTTCGGCCAGCTTCGTGGCGTGGCCCAGCTGTTTGCGGCAGGCTTCCATGTCGTTGTGCGGGAAGACGAACCGTTTGCCGGTGTGCAGCCGCAGTCCGTCGATGATGCAGGCGTGGGCTTCCGAATCATAGACCACCACGTCGCGGCGCGTGAGCAGCGAGTCGATGATCGAGAGCATGCCCTGGTAGCCGTAGTTGAGCAGGAAAGCGTCGGGCTTGCCTACGAAGGCGGCCAGTTCGCGTTCGAGCTGTTCGTGCCATTTGGTCTGGCCGCTCATCATGCGGGCACCCATCGGAGCCGCCATGCCGAATTTCGCGGCGCCTTCGGCGTCGGCCTTGCGCACTTCGGGATGGTTGGCCAG
>UROX01000027.1 GCA_900549685.1 uncultured Alistipes sp. | reverse complement strand
AGCCCCATATCCGCATCTACAACACCTCGCGCACGGCGACGGTCTACCTGCGAAAAAAGTAGTTACGCAACGACTATGTTTTCATAAAGCCATAAATAAATTTGAAATTTTCTTGCTTATCCGAAAGTTGTTCGTATATTTGCGAACAACTATGGAAAACATGACGAAAAAAGCCTATACCGGTCAAGAGGAGCAGATCGCCCGTTTCGCCAAGGCGATGGGCCATCCGGCGCGCATGGCGATCCTGCGGTTTCTCGCTTCGCAGGAGAGTTGCTTTTTCGGGGATATTCACGAGGTGTTGCCTATCGCCAAGGCGACCGTCTCGCAGCACCTCAAAGAGTTGAAAGACGCCGGGCTGATACAGGGCGAAATCGAAACCCCGAAAGTCCGTTACTGCATCAACCGTGAGAATTGGGCTGTCGCACGCGATTTGTTTGCCGATTTTTTCTGCGCATGCCGGGATAAAAAATCCTGCTGCGAGTGAACCGCTCTTTTTTTGCGCCCATTGTTCGTAATTCGCCGAACTACATATATAAACCGACAATAGCATGGAAATTAAAATTTTAGGCACGGATTGCCCTCGCTGCAAAGGCCTCTACGAAACGACGGAGCGCGCAATCGCCGAATTGGGGCTGGATGCGACGCTCGCAAAGGAGCAGGACATTCTGAAGATCATCGAATACAAAACGCTCGGACTGCCCGCACTGGTGGTCGATGAAAAGGTCGTGTCGGCAGGCGTGGGCCTGTCGCTCGGAGAGGTGAAGAAACTTTTATCGAATAAAATAGGATGAGAACGATTTTAGTCGCGGTGCTGGCCGCCGTCGTGCTGGCCGCCTGCGGGAACAATCCGCGAAAAACCGCCACGTCCGATCCCCAAAGCGACGGGGTCGAGGTGCTTTGTTTCCACGGAGCGAAACGCTGCGTAACCTGCACGGCCATCGAGAACGGAGCGAAAGAGGTTGCAGAGACCTGTTTTGCCGGGCAGATCGAAGCCGGCGACATGAGTTTCCGGATAATCGACATCACGCAGCAGGAAAATGCGGCATTGGCCGAGAAATACGAAATTGCGTGGTCGTCGATTTTGCTGGTCAGGCGTCGGGACGGCCGAGAAACCGTAAACGACCTCACGCAATTCGCCTTTGCCAACGCACGGATAAATCCCGACAAATTCAAGGCGGAACTGAAAACGGCAATCGAAAAACTACTCGCGGAATAACATTATGGAGTATTTGCAGAACCTGCTCGACGGCTCGACCGTTCCCGTGGTTACGGCGTTTCTGCTGGGGCTTTTGACCGCGATAAGCCCCTGCCCGCTGGCTGCGAACATCACGGCCATAGGCTATATCGGCCGCGACATTACCGACCGCAGCCGGATTTTCCGCGACGGCTTGCTGTATGCGCTCGGCCGTATCGCCGCCTATACCCTGTTGGGAGCGGTGTTGATCGCCGTGCTGCGCGAGGGTGCGAGTATGTTCGCCCTGCAAAAAGCGATCAGCAGATACGGCGAAATGCTGCTTGCCCCGGCTCTGATCCTGATCGGGCTGTTCATGCTTTTCGGGCACAAACTCAAGCTGCCGCAGTTCGGGTTTTCGGGCGGCGACAGAATCGAGAAACGCGGCGGCTGGGGAGCGTTGCTGCTGGGCGTCTTGTTCGCGATGGCATTCTGCCCCACCAGCGGGGTTTTCTACTTCGGGATGCTGATTCCGATGTCGGCGGCGGAAACGGGCGGTTATCTGCTGCCTGCGGTGTTCGCGCTCGCCACGGCTCTGCCCGTGGTGGCCGTCGCCTGGATGCTGGCATACAGCGTGGCGGGCCTCGGACGCTTTTACAGCCGGATGCAGGCGTTTCAGAAGTGGCTCAACCGCCTTGTCGCCCTGCTGTTCATCGCAGTAGGCATTTATTACGGTGTAATTTATTATCTCTAATACAAATAAGACATGAAAAAGATTGAAATTTTCGACCCGGCCATGTGCTGCCCCACGGGGTTGTGCGGGCCGAATATCAACCCCGACCTGATGCGCATTGCCGCCGCCGTCGAATACCTCAAGCGCAAAGGCGTTGTGATCGAACGCCACAACCTGCGCGACGAACCGCAGCTCTACGTGACGAACAAGACGGTGAACGATTACCTGATGCGGCACGGGGCCGACGGACTGCCCGTAACGCTGGTGGACGGCACGGTTGCCGTGCGGAAAGGTTATCCGACCAACGATCAACTGACCGAGTGGACGGGCGTATCGCTGGATTATATACCTATTTTAAAATAAACGGTACGATGAAACCCTTTGATTTATCGACGATAGCAGGAACGAAATACCTCTTTCTCACGGGCAAAGGCGGCGTAGGCAAGACCTCGGTCGCCTGCGCAACCGCCGTCGGGCTGGCCGACCGGGGCGATAAAATCCTCCTGATCAGCACCGATCCCGCATCCAACTTGCAGGATGTGTTCGGGCAGGCATTGGACGGACACGGCACGCAGATCGCCGAGGTGCCGGGGCTGACGGTCGTAAACCTCGACCCGGAGCAGGCCGCCGCCGAATACCGCCGGAGCGTCATAGGCCCCTACCGCGGCAAACTGCCCGAGAGCGTCATACAGAACATGGAAGAGCAGTTGTCCGGCTCCTGCACGGTGGAGATCGCGGCGTTCAACGCCTTTTCCGACTTCATCACCGATCCGCAGATTCAGCGGCACTACGACCACATCATTTTCGACACGGCCCCGACGGGACACACGCTGCGGATGCTGCAACTCCCCTCGGCATGGAGCGCCTTTATCAGCGAAAGCACGCACGGCGCGTCGTGCCTCGGCCAGTTGTCGGGACTGGAAGAGCGCAAGGAGATCTACAAGCAGGCCGTACATACGCTTTCCGACTCTGCCGCAACCCGCCTCGTGCTGGTGAGCCGTCCCGATGACGCGCCGCTCAAAGAAGCCGCCCGCTCGTCGCACGAATTGCAGGCGCTCGGCATCCGGAATCAGGCGCTCGTCATCAACGGCCTGCTCCAACAGTCGGACGATGAGGACGCCGTTACCCGGCAGCTCTTCGAACGGCAGCAGGCCGCCATGCGGAACATGCCCGAGTCGCTCAAGGGTTTTCCGGCGTTCAGCATTCCCCTGCGCTCGTATAATCTTTCCAATATCGCCAATATCCGGCGGATGCTCTCATCGGATGCGGTTGCGGGCGTTCCGGACTATCGTCCCCTCGCCGGGGAAAAGAAGCTCGACGATCTGGTGCAGGATCTCTACGAGTCGGGCAAGCGCGTGATCTTCACGATGGGCAAAGGCGGCGTCGGCAAAACGACCGTGGCGACCCGCATTGCGCTGGGGCTGAAACGTCTCGGGGCGAAAGTCCACCTTACGACGACCGACCCGGCCAACCATATCAATTACGGGCAGGCTGTCGCCGCAGGTCTGGACGTGAGCCGCATCGACGAGGCCGAGGTGCTGGAAGCCTATAAAAACGAGGTGCGGGCCAAAGCGCGTGAAAACGGCATGGGCGCCGAGGATATGGAGTATATCGAAGAGGATTTGCGGTCGCCGTGTACGCAGGAGATCGCCGTGTTCAAAGCCTTTGCCGGGATTGTGGAGAAAGCCGATACGGAGATCGTCGTGATCGACACGGCTCCCACGGGGCACACGCTGCTGCTGCTGGACGCCACGCAAAGCTATCACAAAGAGGTCGAGCGCACGCAGGGCGAGGTTACGGGGGCCGTGGCGCACCTGCTGCCGCGTCTGCGCGACCCCGGGCAGACCGAGGTGGTGATCGTCACGCTGCCCGAAGCGACGCCCGTGTTCGAAGCCGAACGGTTGCAGGCCGACCTGCGCCGTGCCGGAATACGCAATGAGTGGTGGGTTGTAAACTCCTGCCTGTCGCTGGTGGCCACGGACAATCCGTTCCTGCAATCCAAAGCGCAGGGTGAATTGCCGTGGATCGAACGCGTCAAACGACTTTCCGGAAACCATACGGCCCTGATCGGCTGGAAAAACGCATAAACGATGAGGATACTGATTTTATGCACGGGCAACAGTTGCCGCAGCCAGATGGCCCACGGCTTCATGCAGTCGTTCGACTCCCGTTTGGATGTCTTTTCGGCGGGAACCGAACCTGCGTCCCGCGTCAATCCGCAGGCCGTCGAAGTAATGGCCGAAGCCGGCATCGACATCGGCAGCCATACGCCGCACCATGTGTCGGAACACCTCGGCGGGCGGTGGGATTATGTGATCACCGTCTGCGGCGGCGCGAACGAAAACTGTCCGGTGTTCACGGGCCGCGTCATGCACCGCCTGCACATCGGGTTCGACGATCCGTCCCGCGCAATGGGAACGCCCGAATTCATCGCCGGGGAATTCCGGCGCGTGCGCGATGAGATCAAGACCCGGTTTTATCGGCTTTATGCAGAAGAGATCAAACCGCAGTTACCATGAAAGAACGACAGGGCATAGGCTTTTTCGAGCGTTATCTGACTTTGTGGGTGACGCTCTGCATCCTCGCGGGGATTGCCGTCGGGCAATGGCTCCCCGCCGTTCCTGCGGCGCTGGGCAAACTGGAGTATGCGAACGTGTCGGTTCCCGTCGCCATCCTGATCTGGCTGATGATCTACCCGATGATGCTCAAAGTCGATTTTCAGAGCGTGAAAAACGTCGGACGACGCCCGAAAGGGATTCTGATCACCTGCGCAACGAACTGGCTGATAAAACCCTTTACGATGTTCGGGATCGCCTGGCTGTTCTTCTTCGTGCTGTTCAGGGCATTCATCCCCGAACCGCTGGCCGGGCAGTATCTGGCCGGGGCCGTTCTGTTAGGGGCCGCGCCTTGTACGGCGATGGTGTTCGTATGGAGCCACCTCACCCGGGGCGATGCGGCCTATACGCTGGTGCAGGTCGCCGTGAACGACCTGATTATCCTTGTGGCATTTGCGCCTATCGTCGCGCTTCTGCTGGGTGTGGGCGGAGTGTCGATACCGTGGGATACGCTGTTGCTGTCGGTCGTGACGTTCGTCGTCATCCCGCTGGCGGCGGGCGTCCTGACCCGTCTGCGGGTCGTCAGGCGAAAAGGCGCCGACCATTTCAACAACGTCTTTGTCAAAAAATTCGACAACCTGACCGTGGGCGGACTGCTGCTGACGCTCGTGATCCTCTTTTCGTTCCAGGGCGAAACGATCCTCGCCAATCCGCTGCATATCCTGCTGATCGCCGTGCCGCTCGTCCTGCAAACCGTGCTGATCTTCTTCGTGGCCTACGGTTGGGCGCGGTGGTGGCAGCTGCCGCACGACATCGCCGCTCCCGCCGGAATGATCGGAGCCAGCAACTTTTTCGAACTGGCCGTTGCCGTCGCAATCTCGCTGTTCGGCTTACGGTCCGGCGCGGCGATGGCCACGGTCGTCGGCGTGCTGGTCGAAGTCCCCGTAATGCTGACGCTCGTGCGGATCGCGAATAATACGCGCAAATGGTTTGCAGCCTATAAATCGTAATACCGGGTATTTGCAGGGGCCAAGCGCGGCACAATCGAGCGGGAAGGAATATTGCTGCCAAACGATTTCAAGTCTCCGATCGCGCCCGGTGAAGCAGTTTTTCAGCATCATCGGCCGCAGGCCCCGCCCCACGCCGTAGCGGTCGACGATCGGCGATCGGCTGGTGGATGTCGGAATTGGACATACAGGCCACTCCGCGTTCGTCGACGAGGTCTGCCGCATTGGGATAGCTTTTTGCGGGTGATTTCGCAGCCCGGAACCACAAGGATTCCCCGCAATGTCGGGCAGGCGGAGTTCGCTGCGGGTGTAGAAGGCATCCCGCTCGGGGAATTTGCAAACATGCCCGTTGCGGATCTGAGCCGCTGCAACCACAGCGGCAGCGGATAGAAAGGTCGTCAACAGGATTTTTTTCACCGTTTCAGGTCTATGTATAACGGTAAATGGTCGGATAGCGTCGCGGCGTCGCCTTCGCGCAGAATCCGTCCGTCGAGGGCGCGCGCCCGGAGATCGCGGCTCAGATAGATGTAATCGAGACGGCATGTTACGGGATCGGGATTGCCCGCGGCACGCGCCGGACTGGGATAGGAGGCGACGTATTCGGAATGAAACCGTTTGAAGGCGTCGCAGAAACCTGCGTCAAGCAACGCCTGCTGGGTCGTGAAGTCCAGTTCACCGTCCACGAGGTTCTGTCGTTTACCGCCCGTGCGGGGATCGTCGCCCCGGCGGTTCAGCGCCCGCAGGCGGCCGTCGGCATATCCTTCGCGGTCGAGCGGCGAACAGGAGTTTAGGTCGCCCAGTACGATCCAGCGGCGGCGTTCTCCCGAAGCTGCGATCCAGGCCCGAATCGTCGCCACCTCCTGCTGCCGTTTGCGCCAGCTGAAAGGCGAGAGGTGCGCCACGACGATGTTGTAGCCGCCCGTGCGGGCGATCAGGAATCCGTGGTGCATATTATCCGTCACCCGTTTCGCTACGATCGGGTATTTCGATGTAAGGGCCACGGGATACCCTGTATCCTTGAGCAATACGGCATGGGAATGACCGTAGGCTGCCGCAAGTTTCTCCAAACGCGCTTGCGTGAATCCATTCATCTCCTGCAAGGCGGCCAGGTCGGGATCGAGTTCGCGCATCCAGGCGACAAATCGTTCCTTCGAAGCCGTCGTATCCATTTTCAACCCCTCACAGACATTGTAGGTGAGCACCCGAAAAGATCGTTTCTGCGCCGAAGCGCCTGCCGCCGCAATGAGCGCGAACAATAGGAACAGCTTGCGCATGGTCTATTCGATTTGGGATTTATACTTCGCATAGAGCATTCCGGCAACGGGTTTCGCGGCGGAACGCCCTGCGTTCAGGCCGCTTTTATCCGTGGAATTGACCCACGCCCATTCGAAATCCCTGCACCGCTCGGTGAAAGCGGCTTCGTCGAACGGCGCGCCCGACTCCACGGCTTCAAGGACTGCGTCGCAGAACAACTCCCAGCGGGGTTTGTAGTAGGCAGCGACCAGTCCGGCCCATGTGCGGTTGGCGTAATCGTTAAGGCTCTGGTCGCGGTCGCCCCAGGTGGTGAGGATGTTGCGGGCATTTCGTTCGTAATAGTCGCTCTCGGCCCCGGACGTGCCGACGGCGCGCGCCGCCTCGATCCATCGGGAGAGCGAGAATGTCGGATGGCAGGCCAGCAAACGGTCCAGATCGTCCAGCAGCGCCATCATCTCCGCCTTCCGGCGACGCATGTCCGCCGGATCACGCCGTTCGTACGCTGCCGTGAAGGCGTCGCGCAGGAGTGCAAAATGGTTGCCGAGGACCTGACGGCCCACGTTCACCAGATCGAAGTCGTACATCGCACCGTGTCCTTCGGCGCGAAGCATCCGCCCCCAGGCGCGGCACAGCCCGGCGTTGTCGTAGGAGTTTCCGGGCTGCGTCCAGCGGATCACGCCCCGCAGCGACGGCCGCGAGTTGGTTACCGTACCCTGCCCCAGCCGCGCACAGTCGACATAGACCGAGTCGAGCATCCAGCGCCAGGCGGCCCGGAAATCGGCATCCTCGCATCCGGCATGACTGTCGGCATAGGCGTCGATCCACGTCGCGTCGTCGCCGGTATGCCGCCAGGCCTTATCGAAGAGGTATTCGTACATCAGCGGATTGACATCCAACGCTTCGAGCGTCGAACCCACTCCGCAGAGGTTGTCGCCTCCCGCGGCAAAAGCCTGCTCGATACGGCGTCCCGTTTCGCGGAGGTTGCCCTTGAGCATCGTATTGCCGCCGAAGTTTCCCAAATAGCACCAGATATAGGGCTTGCCGTAATAGCGGTCGGTCATACGCCAGACCTCGGTATTTTCGCAGTAGTAGTCCAGCGACACGAGGCGGTCGCCGGGCACGGCACGCATGAACGCTTCACGCAAGGCGTCGGTCCACTCCTTGTCGTAGTAGAAATGCCAGGTCATCTGCAACCACACGGCTTCGGGATCGGCCTCGGCGAGCGAACTGTAAATATGCCCGGCCACCGAAGCGAGGTATTCGGCATCCCAGCGCGGCAGCTGCACCTCGTTGAGCGGATCGGCCCCGTAAATGTGGTCGGTGCCGTACAAACGGGTCTGCTCGGCGAGAAATTCGCGCTGAATCCCGGCGAACAGCGGGTCCGTCGGGCTGAGGAATGAACTGCGGTATTTGTCCCCGAACCCGCCCCACGAACTCATGGTCATAATATCCGCTTCGGGATACCGGGCCTTCAGCGCAGCGGGAACATGCCCGGCAAAAGCCGGAAGCACGGGCGTCATCCCCAGCGACCGTTCGCGTTCGAGGATGCGTCTCTGCAATGTTTCCTGCCCGTCGATCCATCCCTGCGGCAGCGGGCCACCCCAGCCGTCGACATTCGACATACGATGCCACGGGAGGTGTGCGGGTCCGGTAAAGTAGGCGCCGATCTGCTCGTCGGTCAGGCCCATCCGTCGCCACACACGCTGCCACACGGCCTCCTGTCCCGTAATGGCCAGAGGCATATTCACTCCGTTGAGCGCCATCCAGTCGATCAGACGCTCCCACTCCGGCCAACCCCACCACGGCATCGTGTAGCCGAACGTGCAATAGTTCAGAAAAAAACGCCGGTCGCACCGTGCCTCGGCCGCCAGTTTCCCGGCAACGGCCGGAAGGCGTTCGGGCAGCGAGACCCCATCATGGGCAAACCATGACACAGAGGCGTGGCAGACGTTTTTCAGGTATTGATTCAGACCGACGGCCATCGCGCCGGCATCGTTGCCGCGGATAACGACGGCGCCCTCGGCTCCTTCGACTTCGTAAAAGTCCGTTCCGGACGGCGTGCCGATTTTCTCGAAGCGGACCTGCCCGGCCCGCTCCCCCAGTACCCGGGAAGCCAGTTCCCGGGCCGCACGCACGTCCGGATCGGTGCATGCCCCGAGCAGGAGCAAAGCCGAGAACCCCGCGAGCAGATTACGGTATAGATTCATTTATTTGACGGTTACAGTGGTTTTCAACAGGTTTCGGTCGGCCGACGACGAGCCGGCCATGATTTCGTAGTCGCCCGCTTCGACGGCGAAACGCATGTTCTCGTCCAACGCGCCGAGCCGCTCGACGGGCAGGGAGAACTCCACGCGCTTGCGTTCGCCCGGAGCCAGTGCGACGCGGCGGAAATCCCGCAGTTCTTTGATCGGCCGGGTCACGGAGCTGTACAGGTCGTGGATATAGAGCTGCACGACCTCTTCACCCGCACGGTCGCCCGTGTTGACCACGTCGACCGACACTTTCAGCACATCGCCGGCGCGCACCGAGGTTTTGTCGACCGTCAGCGCGTCGTAAGCGAACGTCGTATAGCTCAACCCGTAGCCGAACTCCCAGAGCGGCTGGTTGTCGCCCTCGACATATCCGGCCCAGAGACTCGACAGCTTGCGGTTGTAGTTGACCATCTGTTGTCCCACATGCTTGGGGAACGACATCGGGAGCTTCCCCGAAGGGTTCACTTCGCCCGCGAGCACCTCGGCGACAGCCAGACCGCCCATGCAGCCCGGCTCCCAGGCCTCGACGACGGCCGGAATGTGCTCCTCGATCCACGGCAGAGCCAGCGGACGCCCGTTTACGAGCACCACGACGGTCGGCGTTCCCGTGGCCACCACGCGCTCGACCAGCTCCTGCTGAAGCCCGTAAAGGCCCAGATCCCAGCGGTCGACGTTCTCGCCGCAGGTCTTGGCGCCGCGGTCGTAACGCAGGCCGTTTTCACCCACGACCAATACGGCGAGGTCCGACACACGCGCCGCCGCGACGGCACGGTCGACATCCGCCGCCTGCATCGTTTTGGGGTTATTGCCGAAGCCGACTTCGCGGAACGCGCAGTCGGGAGCGATCTGCTTCAAACCAGCGAGTACGGTGACGATGTTTTCAGCCGGCTGGGGCAGCGACCAGTCGCCCATGACGGCATGGCTGTCGGCATTGGGTCCCGCCACGAGAATCCGCCGGTATTTCGAAAAGTCGAGCGGCAGAAGTCCGTCGTTTTTCAGCAGGACGATCGACTTGCGGGCCGCTTCGAGCGCCGTGGCGCGGTGCTCGGAAGTGTTGCAAAGTTCGGCGGTCTGCGCGGCATCGACAAACGGATTTTCGAAAAGTCCGAGCCGGAACTTGGCTTCCAGAATCCCGCGGCAGGCCTCGTCGATCCTTTTTTCGGAGATCACGCCCTGCTCCGCGGCCCGCTGGATCACGTCGATAAAGACCGGACCGTGCATACGCATGTCCATCCCGCAGGCGACGCTGCGGATGAAAGCCTCCTCCTCGGTGGCGACCTGCGCATGTTTGTCCACCAGCCGTTCGACGTCCTTCCAGTCGCTGACGACAAAGCCCTTGAAGCCCATCTCTCCGCGCAGCAGGTCGGTCAGCAGCCATTTGCTGCCGTGGGCCGGATGGCCGTTGACCTCGTTGTGCGCAGCCATCACACTGTGTACGCCCGCTTCGATGCACGCCCGGAACGGCGGCAGGAAAATCTCCCGCAGTGTGCGTTCCGAGGCGTCGAACGGTGCGCCGTTGATGCCGTTGACGGGTTGCGAGCCGCCTACAAAATGCTTGGCGCAGGCGATGACGCGGTCCGTTCCGGTGAAATCCGCCCCCTGATAGCCGCGGACCGAAGCGGCGCCCATCCTGCCGACCAGCAGCGGGTCTTCGCCGAACGACTCCCCGCAGCGTCCCCAACGGGCGTCGCGAGCCACCTCGACATTGGGGTTGAAGGTCCACTGGGCGCCCATGGCCCGCATTTCGAGCGCCGTTTCACGGCACAGCCGCTCCACGAGGTCCGGGTCGAACGTCGCGGCCTGTCCGATCGAGGTCGGGTAAATCGTCGCGCCGCTGTAAAGGCCGTTGCCGTGGATGGCGTCGATACCGATCAGAAGCGGAATCTGCAAGCGGCTTTTTTGCGCCAAACCTTGCAGGTAATTGGCCTCCTCGGGGGTTACGACATGGAAAAACGAGCTGGCCTCGCCCGTCTCGACCATCCGCAGGATGTCGGTCGAGTGGTAGCCCGGGTAATACCCTTGGGCGTGCCCGTCGCGGATCTCCTCGGGCGTGGCGTTCCGCTCGGCCATGCGCAGGTGTTCCAAACCCACGAACTGACACATCTGCCCGATCTTTTCACGCAGGGTCATGCGGCCCATCAGGTCGTCGATACGCCGTTCGACAGGCTGCGAAACATCTTTGTAGAGCGGTTCAGAGCTGTCGGAACAGCATGCGCTCCCCAGAACGGCCACCGCCAGCGGCGACCGTCCGAACAATCTTCTTTTCATTCGTTCGAAAAAAGCTGAATTACTGAATTATGGAAAACGGAGCGCCGCTTCCGACCGGCGCAAGCGGCGCTCCGTTTTCGTTGAGACGCTGTATCCGCGGTTTTATTCCAGCACTTCGACTTTCAGATCGTCGATGGCCAGTCCGGGATTCCAGTCCGCCGCATTGTAACGATACCACCAGCGTAGCAGGATCAGGTCGTTGGGAGCGAGATCGACCTCCAGGTCACCTTCGATCAGCGTTCGGTTGGCATCGGCATGTCCGTCGAGCGCCCCGATGCCTTTCCCGTCAGAACGCACGGGAGTCGTATCGGCATTCGCCGTGCGCGGATAGGAGAGATAGCCGATGCGGTTGGGACCCTGCGACAGATCGACCGTCGGAGGCATCGCCTCTTCGGTGAACGAGAAGGGGTCGGCGAAGATTTCGGGATTCCTCACATAGCTGAAACGCAGTTGATGCAGGTCGGTCGAATCCTTCGATTTATCGAAGGCGATGTTGCTGCCCGAACGCCACACCTCGCCGTAATAGGAGATGCGAACCTTTTCAATCGTCTTCCCGGTGTTGTTTTTGAGAAGGACGCCCCACAGCACCTCGCGGATTGATCCCGAAGTCAGTGCACCCAATGCGCGATTGGAGTTGCCGATCTGACCGAAATTCTTGAATGCTCCCGCCGCAGCCGTACCGTCCTGCGACTGATAGACCATCGAACTGCCGCTCTTGAGGACACAATCCATCCGCCAACCCTTGATTGTCGAGCCGTCGGTCCACGGGAATGCCGCGGTGGCTGCGGCCGGAGCCGGAAGCGTGTTGAAATCCTCGGAATACAGCCATTTGCCTTCGAACTGTTCGAACATGGCCGTCGGAACGACTACCTGGTTGGGCGTTCCGGCATCGGCGATCTCGGCCGTATAGGTTTTGCCGAAAAGGTTGTTGGTCGCCTCGATACGCACCTTGGCATGCGGCTGCGGCTTGCAGAGGAACATGTGGTCGGAAACCTTGGCGAATGCGGCATCGCCGAGGTAATAGTTGTAGACGTCGGGGTCCTCGATGTTGGACGGGCTCGGGGCGAGCGCACCCTTGTCCACCCCGTTCTCATACCATTTCACGGTCCATGTTCCGGGGTCCCAGTCCCAGATGTTGACTTGCAGGTTGCTCGCCACCCGGGATTCGTTCATCGAATAGACCTTCATCTGATAGTCGCGTTCCTGCCCCAGACTTTTGTAATAGTAATCCGAAAAATGCTTCGTCTGCGTCGGATCGACAATCGCCACGCCGTAACCGCAGGGCGTTCCGTCGTGATTGGCGCGGTTCCGGCTCCAGAACGTTCCGCACAGGCCTCCGAGCGTACGCTCGTAAATGTCCGGACGGATTCGGTCGCTGAAATTGGCATGGGCATGGGCCGAGAAGATCTCCACCTGATAACCCGCCAGCAGATCGTACAGTTCCGTCATTTCACCCAACCCCTTGTTCATGCGCTGGCGGGTGGCGATATGCAGACAAACCACCAGTTTCTTGCTTTTGGGGACTGATGCGAGGTCTTTTCGGATCCAGTCGATCTGGTTGCCGGTGAGTTTCTTTTCGAACGTACCTCCCTTTTTCGACATATACACATTGTCGAGCATCAGGAAGTGCATGCCCGCCAGGTCGAACGAATAGTAGGTCGGGCCGATGAAGCTCTCGTAATCGTCATCGGCCGCAGGGTCCTGCAATTCGGGTTCATCCACGGCGTCTACGGCATTCTTGTCGTGATCGTGGTTGCCGATGACGTGGAAAAGCGGGATGCCCAGTTCCGAAAGCGACTTCACATAAGCGTCGTACATGCCCATCTGGTCGTAAACCAAATCGCCCAATATCAAGGCGAAATAGCGTTTCGAAGCATCCGCAGCCATCAGCTTCCGCATATCGGCAATGCCTTCCTCCCGGAAATAGCCGACCTGTTCGTTATTCTTGACCTGCGGGTCGCCGACGGCCAGCATCACCCACGGTTTCGAACCATCCAGTCTCTCGAGCGTGAAATCGCACGTCTGCGTCGTTTCGAACGAACCGAGCGCCCGGAAGAAATCGGGGATGCCCGACTCTTTCAACGGGGCCATATAGCCTTCGGGAGCCGAAACCCAGACAAATGCGGCACAGCGGGGCGCCGTAATCTCATAACGTCCTTCCGCGTCGGTTTGCGTCACGGTATAACCGTCCGAAACGACGACCCCTTCCATCGGTGCGCCATCCGTATCGACGACGCATCCGGTCACGGCCAGCGGCTCCTCGGGCAGACGCACGCCGAAATCATCGACCACCGGGGCCTCGCAGGAAACCAGGATCAGGCACAGGGCCGACCAAATCAAATATTCAATCCGTTTCATCGTAACCAATTATTTAAGAAGCCACATGACACAATTCTCATTATCCAGCCCGTCATACTGGCGTGCGATCGCCTCCATGACGTTGGCGTTGTTGCGGTCGTATTCGGTTTGGGGATACATCCAGCGCACGGGCATCTTCGACGGGTCGGTGTTCATGTTGGTCGAAGGGTTGACCGGCAATTCGGGGACCCCCGTCCGACGGCATTCGAAGAATGCGTCCCACTCGTGCTGGAGGAAATAGAGCATGTACTTCTGTTTGTAAATCCGGTTCAGGTTTTCGGCCGCCGAAGCGCCGAACTTCACCTGCGGTCCCTCCAGATAGGAGGCGATATAGGCGTCGTCGATCTTCACGCCGTGCCGGTACTTGACCGGCGTGTTGGCTGCCGTGAATTCCATCGCGGCGCGGATGCCCGACCTGTAATAGGCCTCGGCGCCTTCGCCCGTAATCCATTTGCGCAGGACAGCCTCGGCAAGAATGAACTGCTGTTCCGCATAGCCGATGCGGATGAACGGCTCTCCGGCCTCGGTTTCCAGATACCGGTTGTTGAGTTTCGAGCAGCTGCCGCGCATATAGGCGTTCACGATCTCCGAACTCTCGGCCACCGGGTCCACGCCTTCATAAGCCTCGTATGCATCCTCTCCGGCCGAAAGCAGCGCCTGGGCCGGTTCGGCGTAGTAGAACAACCGACGGTCCTCATGCTCTTTGAGCATCTCCACAAGCGTCGAGGAAACCAGCATGTACATACTGAACTTGGGATACTGGTTGAACGGATACATCTGATCGGGGCGCGAAGAGTAGACCAACTGGAAATTGTCCGCGTTCGACGCGAGCAGTTTGCCGCGCCCGAAGACCTGGGCGAACCGGGCGGCAGCGTCGATCTCCGCATCCTTCGCCACACAATACATCAGCACCTTCAGCTCAAAGGCATTGACCGTGCGCATCCATTTGTCGGGCTTGCCGCCGAAGACGAAGTCGCCTGCGAAATCCGACGCCTGCGAAAACAGTTCATAGGCCTCGTCCAACTCGTCGAGCACCCCCGCGATCACATCCTTCTGCGTATCGTAACGGGGCGTGAAGTTGCCTTTCTCGCCGCCCAGAGCTTCCGAATAGGGAATGTCGCCTACGCGCATCGTAAGATAGAAAAGGTTGTAGGCCCGGACGAAATGCGCCAGAGCGCGGTAAGCCGGCTTCTCGACCTCGGCAGCGCATTCGACCATTTTTTTCGCTTCGATGAGCGACGTATAGGCGCCGAAGCCCGTCCGGCCGATGCGGTTGTAGGCATAGTCGCGGATCTTCTCGCCGCAGGCCAGGTGCTTCGAAAGCATGTTGTGGTTGGCAAAACCCTCGGAGGAGTTGCTGCGAGAATCCATCATGCTGAAAAGCACTTGCGTCGCAAGCATGCCCGGCGTGGGACGGTTGGTCTTATCAGGATCGACGTTGATTTCGTCGAAACCCATGCAGGCGCCCATCATCGACGCCACGATGAGGCTCCAGACCGTATGTTTGAGAAATTTCATGGTATTTCCGGTTAGAAGTTGAGTTTGAGATTATAACCGATCAGGCGGAGCGAGGGTGACGAGAGGTTCTCCTCTCCGGTCGAAAGGTCGATGGAATCGGGATCGCTGTACTTGAACCCCTTGGTCCACATCAGCAGATTCTGGCCGATGAACGAAAGCGACGCGGATTTCAGTCCCAGTTTCGCGCACCACGGCTGCGGAATGTTCCATGTCAGCGAAACATCCCTCAACTTGATGAACGACTGATCGAAATAGTTCTGCCAGCGGGGACGGTAAGCCGTCGGGTTGTACTCCTTGACGTAAGCCTCGTAAGAGACCACCCGGTCGTTCGGCGCAAAGACCCGGTCGTCGCGCAGGATGCGTCCGTAAGCGTCGTAGTCCACGCTGCCCGAGACGACCTTCACACCGCGGCCCACGAAGGTCTTGCGACCGTTCACAACCTCGTCGTAACGGAACTGGTTGGCCGATTTGGGATGCGAACCTCCGTTCCACAACGCCTGGTCGGTCGTCGAGAAACCGATGCCGCCCACACGTCCGTCGAACGAGAACGAAAGCGTAAAGTTCTTCCACTTGACGGTGTTGGTCCAGCCCCATATCCAGTCGGGGGTATAGACCCCGCGCTTGGACTTGTACTGGCTCAGCACCGGAAGTCCGTTGCTGCCGTGGACGATATTGCCGTCGGGATCGCGCTCCCAATCCTGAATGGCGATCCAGTCCCAGCGCGCTCCTTCGTACACCCACGGCGAAGCGTTCGAATATTCGGGATCGAGCTTGTGGTAATAGTAGCGGTCGAGCGACCAGTTGACGCCCGTGTCCCACCGCCAGTCCTTCGTTTTGACGGGCGTCGCGGAAAGCATCACTTCCGCGCCGCGGCGCAGCAGCTCCTCCTTCGTATTGATCTTCTTGTGCGTGAAGCCCGAAGCGTTGCTGACCGTGCCGTCCTTCACGAAATCGTAGCTCAAAGTCTGGTAATAGGTTACGTCGGCACGCAGGCGGTTGCCGAAGAAAATACCCGCAACGCCCACTTCGTAGGCGTCCTTGGTCTCGGGATTGACCGAGCCGCGGATCTTGTCGGGATAGTCCGCCCCGGACATGCCGCCCCAGCGGTCGGCCGAGATCGTGTAGCTGCGGTCTATGTCATACACGCCGAGGTCCATCTTGGTGCGGGTCCACGATCCGCGCACCTTCAGCAGATCGACGCCGCGCATCTTCGGAAGCACCTCCGTAAGGATGAAGCTGCCGGCCACCGACGGATAGAAATAGGACCGCGACTCGGCCGGAAGCGTCGACGACCAGTCGTTACGGGCCGTCACGTCGACATAGGCCATGCTCTTCCACGAAAGAGTCGCCTTGCCGTAGAGCGACATCGAGCGGCGGCGCGACATCGTGCTCGCGGCCAGGGCCGGATTGACCGACGCTTTGAGCGAATAATAGCCGGGGATCGTAAGTCCGCCCTGCGTATAGCCGCTCAACGTGTCCCAACTGCGGTAGAAGGCATTCATGCCGACCATGGCATTCAGCCCGAAGCCGCCCCAGGTCTTGTCCGCAGTGAACATCACGTCCTGATTGATGCTGAATCCCGTGCGCTTCTGAATCTCATAATAGCCTTTCTTGTGGCTCTCGCCCGAACGGGGAGCGGCCGCCGAACTCCACGCCTCGCGCCACTCCTGACGGCCGTTCTTGGCGTCTACGCCCGTACGGGCCGACAGCTTGAGCCACGACGTGAGATCGTACCCCAGCGTCAGATAGCCGTTCACCAGATGCTGTTTGTCGCCGTGCGTGTTCTCGTTGGCCAGGAAATAGGGATTGTCGTACCACGAGCCGTTGACCACCCAGTTCTGCTGCTCGTCGGGCTTGACCCAGTAGTTGCGGAAGTCGCGGATGTCGTACTCCGTGCCTTGGAAGATCACAAGGTTGTAAATGTAACTGCCCTTGCCGTAGCCCGTACCGTAATTGTTCGGATAGGTGGCATAGTTGTAGGTCAGGCCCGCCGATAACGAAAACCGTTTGTATTTCAGATCGCCGTTGAGACTGTAATTGGTCTTGTTGAGCTTCGTGTTGGGATACTGGCCGCGGTTGTAGATGTGGTTGACGGAGGTGCGGAAACTGCCCAGCTTGCCCTTGTAGGCGATGCTTACCGTATTGTTGGCCACGAAACTCGTCTGCAGGAAGTTCTCGAAATTGTTCCGGCCCCGCGATACGAGCGGCTGATCCGGTTCGTTTTCATAGGTATAGGGGTTGTAGAGCGTCGCCGTGCGGCCGATGTCGAGTTTGTCGCCCCACACGGCATCGTTCAGGAGATATTTGCCACCCGCGCCGGAGCTGTACTGGGTCTGCACGTCGGGAAATGCCAGAAATCCCACATCGGCCATCAGACTGCTGTTGACGCTGACATCGAGTCCCTCCTTCTTTGCTTTCTTGGTCGTCACCATGACAGCGCCGGAACCGCCCTTGGCGCCGTAGAGCGCCGAGGCCGAAGCGCCTTTCAGCACGTCGATCGACTCGATGTCGTCGGCCACCAGCTCCGAAAGGGCCACATACTCGTAAGGCACGCCGTCGACCACCAACAGCGGCGATTCTCCGCGGATACGCAGCGTCGGAGCCGATCCGAACTCCGTGCTGTTACGCACCTGAAGGCCGGCGACCTTGCCCGTGAGAGCCGTGCCGACAAAGGTGGTCTTCACCGTTCCCAGCTCGTCGCCGGAAACTTTCTGCACGGCATATCCCAGCGCTTTCTCCTCGCGTTTCACACCGAGGGCGGTCACGACAACCGCATCGACCAGTTGGGTGTCTTCCTCCAGCCGGACATTCAATTGCGAAGCGCCCGCTACGGCGACTTCGACGGGTTTCATGCCGATGAATGAGATTTGCAGCACAGCGTCCGCGCCGGCATTTTTCAGATCGAGCGAGAACGAGCCGTCGCCGACGGTCGTCGTACCGTTCGGGGTTCCCTTGACGATCACCGTGGCACCGGCCACACCGGCGCCCGAAGCGTCCATCACGCGGCCCGAAATCATTTTCCGGTCCGGCAGCCGGTTTCTCCCTGACCGGAGAGAGCATGATGTTCCTGCCTTTAAGCTCGTAACCCACGCCTTGCCCCGCAAAGAGGCGGTCGAGTATCTCACGGACCGTTTTCTTTTGAGCGTCGATATGCACCGGACGCTTTACGTCCACCTGCGCGTTAACCACGAAAAGATAGTCGGTCTGCGACTCGATTTCATGGAGGATCTGTTTCACCGTGCCGCTTTTCGAGATCGTTACCACGGCATCCTGCGCGTGGAGCGGACCGGCGAAAAGGAGCATCACGAACGCCGCGATTCCTGCCGCCACCCTTGCCGGGCGCACGCGCCGGGGAGCGGGAGTTGTGGCTTCCGAATGTAAATATGGATTCATAAATTTGGAGTTTATAAGATGATTAAGCAGTTTTCCGGGCTGCCGAATCCGCCAAACGATCCGGTCCCGGGAGGTTTGTTCGTCGTTTACTGATTTTTCCGGTTTGAAGTTCTGTTTTTAAGGTTAGATTTCGGTTATTTGATAATTATCAGCTGATTTTTGTCATCGAAAACATAGTCGAACCCGGCGTCTGAAGCCAGCACGCGCAGGGCGTGCTCCACGCCGTCGGCCTGACGGAACTTACCCATGGCCGAGTAACCCGCCATGCGCCGGTTGTCTACCCGGATTTTCACGCCGTAGAATTGCTCGAAGCGTTTCATAAGCTCCACAAAGGGGGTTTCGCCGAAGCTCAGGATGCCGTCGCGCCAGAGGAATTCATCGCCGTCGGTAATCTCCGAAATCACGAACGTCCCGTCATGCAGCGTCGCCGACTCGTTGGGTTTGAGCACCGTCCAGACGTCGCCCGCCTCGATGCGCACCGAACCCTCGACCAGCGATGTGCGGAAATCGCCCGTCGAGCAGGAAGCCGCCAGATCGAACTCCGTGCCGAGCACCTCGACTGCGGCGCAGGCCGTTTCAATGCGGAAAGGATGTCTGGCGTCCTTCGCCACTTTGAAATAGCCCTCGCCGTCGAGCGTTACCCGGCGGTCGCTCTTCGAAAATGTCGTGGAATAGGTGAATTCGCTGCCTGAATTGAGCCAGACATCGGTTCCGTCGGCCAATTGCAGATTCACACGCTGGCCCATCGGCACGATGATGCGTTGCATAAGCCCCTCTTCGGGACGGGTATTGAGGTGCTGGAACAAAACTCCCAGTGCAAAAACCGCAGCGGCGGCAGCGGCCATTCGCCCAAGACGCAGCAGACGCGCTTTGAGCGGGCTGCGCACCTCACGCGGCGAGAGCAGCAGCGAGGCGTCGAAGAGTTTACGCTCGCGGATATATTCGTCGTAGTGGTCGGCGGACGCTTCGACCCACGTGCGAACGGCTTTGCGCTCCGAGGGCGACGCTTCGCCTTTGAAATACTTGTATAACAGGTTTTTGTCCATGGTTTCAGGTCCTTTGCGCAACGGTCTTCAAGTAGCCGTTACACAAGAATAACAAGAAACCCGGGCCGAACCCTAAACGAAAATGCGTTTTTTTTGGAAAAATTTTGCGGCCGGGGACTTCGGACCGCAAGGGAGCTTACCGGCCGAGGTAGAAGATCAGCGCTGCGACATAACCCGCCATGTCGGCGCGCAACGTGCGCAAAGCGATGTTCATATAATACTCAACGCTTTTAACGCTCAATCCGAGTTCGACTGCGATTTCACGGTGAGAACGGCCTTCGAGCCGGCTCATCGTAAAGACTTTCTGTGCTTTGGGCGGAAGTTTACGCAGCGAACGCCGTACCAGTTCTTCCATTTCAGCCGTGAAAATCGCGTCGGGTTCGCAGGCGCGCAGCGATGCCAGCTGCATCCTCAACTCCCATTGGGCGTCGGTCAGCGACGACGCTACGAACTTCTCGTGCACCTTGCGGTGTTCGAGTTCGTTGATGCACTTGTTCTTAACGATGGTGAGAATATAGGCGGGAGCGTTTATTCCGGCAGGAGGCGACTGCCGGAACGCCTCCCAATAGGCCATGAAAGCATCGGTCACAATGTCCTCGGCCAACTGCATATCGTGAATGTAGCTGTCGGCAAAGAGCGTGAACCGCCGTTTATACTTCGTGAAAAGGGCATCGAACTGTTGCATAGCCGTAGTAATTCCTCTGTGGCTTCGTACGCCGGACGGCGGAACGTTCCGCCGGAACAAACGACAACCGCCTCCGGGGGATTTCCCGAAGGTACGGATCGTTTGGCTAACAAAGAAAGGAAAAAATTTCCGGAAAACGAAATCACAGGGCATTTATTCCGGACAATGGCAGTTTTATCATGCGGCGTGCGGATACTACCCGGAAGCATTCCCCGTATCGTTGGCCCGAATTGCGAAATCATGCCGTCGATCGCGACAGCCCCATTATGGGGGCTTTGCCGTTCCGCCCGGACTGCCCTTTCGGCCAGAGCAAGACCTTGGAAAAACAGCACGCCATCAAAAGCCGTTCGGAAACAGCCGCGGTAACGATTTGACAACGCAGCTATTTCCGAACTTTGCTTTTTCGCGGGATGGCCCCTGCCAACACCTCGGTTGCAATATTATCAAACAACCATAAAGGTTCCGCACGGGGTCCGTTTTTTCGGCCGTTCCGGCGGCTTACTTCGCCAGTTCGCGCGCCACGGCCAGCGCCTTTTCGTAGTCGGGCTCGTGGGTGACCTCGGGCAC
>UROX01000026.1 GCA_900549685.1 uncultured Alistipes sp. | reverse complement strand
ACAGTGCATTGACTTCTTATATATATAAAAAAAATCACTCACCCATGATTTCATTACAGGAGTTTTTCAACAAGCCTGAAAACACTCAGGCCAAAGGGATCGTTCAGAAGAACAACATCCTCAAGCGCAACATCATCGCCCATATGGCGATCGAAGGCGACGCGACGCTGGCCGATCTGGCCAAACAGCTGCACATCAGCATTCCGACCGTCACCAAACTGGTCGAAGAACTGCTGCACGACGGTATCTTGGCCGACCGCGGCAAGATAGAAACGAACGGGGGACGACGTCCCAACGTATTCGGTCTGACCAACTCGTCCATCTATTTCGCGGGGGCGGAAGTGAGCCGCGACCAGATCATTCTGGTCATTACCGACTTGCAGAACAACATTATCCGGACGGAACGCAAAAGCGATTTCGCGCTCGACGACACGGACGAGTGCCTGGAAACGATCTGTTCCACGATCGAGAATTTCATCGCCCGCAGCGGCATAGACCGCACGAAGCTGCTCGGCATCGGCGTATGTATGGCCGGCCGGGTCAATCCCAACACGGGCCGGAGCTATAAATATTTCACCACCAAAGAAGAATCGCTCAGTGAGATTATGGAAAAACGTTTCGGGCACAAGGTGCTGCTCGAAAACGACACGCGTGCCCGCTGCTACGGCGAATACGTGAAAGGCTGCAACGGTACGGCCCGCAACATCGTCTACCTGAATCTGGGACGCGGCGTAGCCATCGGCATCATCATCGACGGAGAGCTGTACTACGGCAAATCGGGGTTCGCCGGCGAGTTCGGCCACACGCCCTATTTCGACAACGAAATCATCTGCGACTGCGGCAAAAAGGGCTGTCTGGAAACCGAAGTGTCGGGCGTGGCCATCGAAAACAAGATGATGACCCAGATCCGCAACGGCCGGACGACGATCCTGATGGACAAATACCAGAAACAACACAAGATCCACATCAGCGACATTATCAACGCCGCCAAAAACGACGACACGCTTTCGATCGAGCTGATCGAAGAGGCAGGGGAAAAGATCGGCAAGAGTATCGCTTTTCTGATCAACATCTTCAATCCGGAACAGGTCATCATCGGAGGAAGCCTTTCCCATGCAGGCGATTACCTGATGCTGCCCCTCAAGACAGCGGTCAATAAATACTCGCTGCGACTGGTATACAACGACACGCAGTTCCGGGCGACCGACCTCGACGACAACATCGGCTCGCTCGGTGCGGCAATGCTGATCCGCAACAAAATCATTTCGATTTGACCGGCGATCCCGCAAACGAAGAAGACAACATGACCAACCCGATGGAAAGCGAACTGATCCGTCTCCGGGCTTTGGAACCCGAGGATGTCGGCATTCTGTACCGGTGGGAAAACGACACCGAGGTATGGAAAGTGAGCAATACGATCGCTCCCTTTTCGAAATACGTCCTGCAACGGTTCATCGAGAACCAGCAGCGGGATATTTTCGAAACGCGGCAATTGCGTCTCATCATCGAATCCAAAGACGCCGGAAAACCGGTCGGAGCGATCGACCTGTTCGATCTCGATCCGTTCAACTGCCGGGCGGGAGTGGGCATTCTGATTTACGACCGCTGCGACCAGGGACAGGGATATGCCTCCCATGCGCTTTCCGCACTGATCCGGTATTGTTTTCAGGTACTCAACCTCAACCAGCTCTACTGCGACATTCCGTCGCACAACATCCGGAGTCTGGCCCTGTTCAAAAGCAAAGGATTCACAGTAATCGGGTTGAAAAAAGAATGGACCCGCACCACCTCGGACTGGCAGGACGAGTACATGCTCCAGCTACTGAATCCGAAAAAATGGTGACAGGTCGGGAAATCCGTCCATAGCCGTATAACGCGACGACGAACCGAGGCTGCAACAGAAATGTTGCAGCCCGTTCGTTATGGCCAGATAGGGTGCGCCGACCACGCTGTTGTAGCGCACGGCCTGCGCCCATACCTTTTCGTCCAACGGGACATCCGGGGCCTTGCACTCGACCAGCAGACAGACCCGGCCGTCCCGACCGGTCACCGCTACATCCGCGCGCTGCGCCATGCCGCCCACGGCGACCGGATATTCCTGCGACACGGAGGCCGGCAGAACGCCTTTTTCCTCGACCAGATACCGGACCAGATGCCGACGCACCCATTCCTCGGGCGTCAGCACCAGCCACTGCCGACGTATGTCGTCCCATATCTTCGGGGAGTGCCCCTCCATGCGCATACGGAAAAGATAGCGGGGAAAATTCAATGCCTGAAACGCACTCATCTATCGTAAAAATTCGTACCTTGTTGCGGGATTTCGCCCCACGGCAGGATAGTTGCAACTCGCTATGTTCCTGCCGGGTAGCAAAGATAGAATTTTTTCCGGACTCCCCACGGGAGCATCCGTACAAAATCATTGGCACGATATGACGAACAACGCAAAAAGCAAGAAAGATGAGGCCCTTCTCTATCACTCGGAAGGGCGGCCCGGGAAGATCGAAGTGATCCCCACCAAGCCTTACAGCACCCAGAAAGACCTGTCGCTGGCCTACTCGCCGGGAGTGGCCGAACCCTGTCTGGCCATCGAAAACGATCCGGACGACGCATACAAATACACGGCCAAAGGAAATCTCGTAGCCGTCATTTCCAACGGCACGGCCGTACTGGGGCTGGGCGACATAGGCGCCGGAGCCGGGAAACCGGTCATGGAGGGTAAAGGACTGCTGTTCAAAACCTTCGCAGACATAGACGTATTCGACATCGAAGTCGATACGAAAGATACCGAACGTTTCATCGAAACGGTCAAGAACATTTCGGTCACCTTCGGCGGAATCAACCTCGAAGACATCAAAGCTCCCGAATGTTTCGAGATCGAAGAACGGCTCAAGGAAGAGCTGTCGATCCCGGTCATGCACGACGACCAGCACGGCACGGCCATCATTTCGTCGGCCGCACTGCTCAACGCGCTCGAGGTAGCCGGCAAGAAAATCGAAGAAGTGCAGGTCGTGGTCAATGGTGCCGGAGCCGCCGCCGTATCCTGTGCCAGGCTCTACATCGCATTGGGTGTCAAACCCGAACATCTGGTCATGTGCGACAGCAAGGGCGTCATTACGACCCGCAGGCAGAACCTGAGTCCGGTCAAGGCCGGTTTCGCCACGGACCGCGACATCGAGACGCTGGCCGAAGCGCTCGTCGGAGCGGATATCTTTCTGGGTCTCTCCGTAGCCGACGTGCTGACGCAGGAGATGGTCCGGAGCATGGCTGCGAACCCCATCGTTTTCGCACTGGCCAACCCCGATCCCGAAATCTCCTACGACAATGCAATGGCGGCCCGGGAAGACATCATTTTCGCCACCGGCCGGTCGGACTATCCCAATCAGGTGAACAACGTGCTCGGATTTCCGTATATCTTCCGGGGCGCCCTCGACGTCCGGGCCACGAAAATCAACGAGGCGATGAAAATCGGCGCCGTACTGGCGCTGGCCGAGCTGGCCAAGCAACCGGTACCGGACATCGTCGCGGCAGCCTATAACGACAACAACATCACTTTCGGCCGCCGGTATCTGATCCCCAAGGCACTGGACCCGCGGCTTATTTCCTGCATTTCGGTCGCCGTGGCCAAAGCCGCCATCGAATCGGGCGTGGCCCGCAAAACCATCACCGACTGGGACGCCTATGCACAGGAACTGGAAAGTCGCATGGGACGCGACGACAAACTGATGCGGGCCGTCCTGTCGAAAGTGTGCACGTCGGCTCCGCGCCGCATCGTCTTCAGCGAAGGCGACCGGCTCACGACGATCAAGGCCGCCGTCCATCTGGCCAACGAAAACATCGCCGAACCGATTCTGGTAGGCAACCGTGAGAAAATCGAGCGTCTGCTCCGCGAAAACCACCTGAATCTCAACAGCAGGCACATCGTCGATTTCCAGCACGACGACGAAGCGGAACGCCGGACCCGCTATGCCGCACTGCTCTACGGCAAAGTCAGTCGCAAGGGCGTACGTATGCACGAAGCGATCGACTACATGATGCGCCGCGACTGGTTCACGCTGATGATGGTGGCGGCCGGAGACGCCGACACGTCGATTCTGGGGTACACCCACCGTTACAACGAGGCGCTCGAGCCTGTCCGTCAGATTTTCACGCAGGGCGAAACGACGCTGGCCACGATGGAAATCGTGACGACGAAGAAGGGGCCGATGTTTTTCGCCGACACGGCCGTCAATCCGAGTCCGTCGGTCGATGACCTCGTACATATCGCGCTGATGGCGGCCCGAACCGTCCGCAATTTCGGTATCGAACCGGTCATCGGCATGTTGTCGCACTCCAACTTCGGCACCGACACCGAACCGCTGGCGTCCAAAATCGCCAAAGCCGTCGAGATTCTCCATTACCGCTATCCCGAATTGCTCGTCGATGGCGAAATGAAAGCCGACATCGCCCTGGACAAAAAGGCCCGAAACGAGATCTACCCGTTCAACAAACTGGGCGACCGCGACATCAATGTCCTGATTTTCCCCAACCTGTCTTCGGCCAATATCTCGTACAAGATGATGGGTATTTTGGGCGGTGCCGAAATCAACGGTCCTATCCTGATGGGACTGGACCGCTCCTGCGTCCATCTGATTCCCGAGGTGGCCGGTACGCGAGCCATCCGGAACCTGAGCGTGCTCGCCGCCGCCGAAACGATCTCGCCGAAATAGCGCGGGAAGAAACACCGGCGGACGACTCTTCCGCCGCACCGATCTGTCCGGACGGCGGCCCCCAGGGCCGCCGTCCGGATATTTTTATGCGGGAACGGTCCGCACAGGCCGTCTCGCCCCCGATCCCCTTCTTCCGGTCGGACACAAAGCGGCCGGCTGGGGACAAACCGTCCCGGTATCCCGAGACATACAATGCGAACGGGTTTCGGTCGTATCCGCCCCTGCGGCATATTCTTGCCGCAGAAACCGGCCGCAGCGATCCCGCTTCGCTAATTTTACTATCTTTGTCCTCGGGCAATCCCGATCTCGCCGGAACTTCCCGGACAGGGAAAAAGCCCGCCCCAAAAGACGGAAAAGATGAAAAAATACGGATGGTATATTCTTTCGTGGCTCATCGGCGCAGCGCCGTCGGTCGCACTGGCTCAGAACGAATGGCAGGACCCTCGGCTTCCGGCTGTGCACAGGGAGTTGCCCGGAAGTCCGATCCGCAGCTACAACAGCCGTGAGCTGGCCCTGCAGGAAGACGACGCGCACTCGCTCTATATCCAGAATCTGGACGGAGAGTGGCGGGTGAAAACCTATGCCTCGGCGACGGAACTCGATTCGCTCGTCACGTTGCCGACGGTCGATGTCTCCTCGTGGGACAAAACCGTCGTACCGGAAAAAACAGGCAACGGAGCCTGGGCCGCCGTCTACCGCACCGAATTCAAGCTGCCGTTCAAATGGATCGACCGCGAGATCTTCGTCCGGTGCGATGCGGTGAGCCGGGCCTATTACGTCTTCGTGAACGGACACCCGGTCGGTTATCACGAAGATTCGAAGACGCCCGCCTACTTCGACGTGACGAAATACGTGGTAGACGGACGCAACACGCTGGCTCTCATCGCCTATGCCCATCCCATATCGACGACGCTCGAAAACGGATCCGAGACCAAAGGCACCCGCATCGAAGGCAGCGTCCGCGTAACGGCCCAACCCAAAGTCCGCATCCGCGACTACGTGGTCGATACGCAATGGGACCCGCAGGGCAACGGGCTTTTCAGCTTCGGAGCCATCGTCAAGTCCCACCTGCTCAACCCGAAACAGGTGACGGTCCACTACGAGCTGCTCGCTCCGGACAGCACGGTCGTCTCGCAGGGCAAACGCGACGCCCGGTTCCACCTCCGGGAAGAAGACACGGTCCGTTTCTTCGCAAACTTGCCTAATATCGAATCGTGGAGCCACGAAAGTCCCAAACTCTATACGGTGGCCCTGCGTCTCCAGCACGAAGGGCGGTTCACCGAATACACCAAAGTCCGGATCGGCTTCCGCGATGTGGCGTTCGACCGCAGCGGCATCCGGATCAACGGCCGTCCGGTCGAACTGCAAGCCGTCGATTACGACGTGCCGCAGGAAGAATCCGCTTGGGACAGGGACATGGCCGGATTCCGGAAAAAAGGCATCAACTGTCTACGCATAAGCCGCTGCCCGCAACCCGACCGGTTCTACGCGCTGGCCGACCGCTATGGAATGTACATCTGCGACCGGGCCAATATCGACAGCCGACTCAGCGGAGAATCGCTGCAGAAAGAGGGTACGCCCGCCAACGACACGCTATGGACGGCCGCACTGGCCGACCGCGTGACGAACATGTATTACGCATCGCAGAATCATCCTTCGGTCATCATGTTTTCGCTCGGCGGACAGGCCGGACGGGGCTACGGCATGTACGAAGCCTATCTGCGGCTCAAAGCGATCGAGAAGAACCGTCCCGTGATTTACGAAGGAGCCGGTGCGGAATGGAACACCGACATCGTGATCGGCAAGCCCGAAGGGCGCAATCCGTCGGACGACCGCTACACGCTCGTTTTCGAACGGCCCGAATCTTCCGGCGGGAAAGCGTCTTCGTCCGCGCCGTTGCTCGAACAGGCCGAAGGCACGGGCCGGGTAACGGTCCTCAACCGTTTCGGCATCGCCAATCTCAAAAACTTCGCGACAGGCTACACGATCCGGACCGGCAAGCGTATCGTCGCCTCGGGGACGGTTCCGACCGACATTGCCCCCGGAGAACAGAAAACGCTCGACATTCCGCTCGACGGTGTCAAACCCGGCAAATATACGCTGAACGTGTACGTCGCCCACAAGGACACCACGCCGTTCGCCGCCGAGGGCGACCGCCTCGCCGAAATCGAATTTCCGCTGGTCGTTCCCAAAACGGAAAAATAATCCGGAGCCGAACGAATGCTCGTCGCCCTCCGAACCGCCTTATTACGAAAACAATGCGAAAGCCGGAACGATTCGTTCCGGCTTTCGCGGCATACACACAGCTCCGAGGTTCCTTAAAAAATCCCGCAATTCCCACTCTTCGGCACCGTTTTCATGCTTTTCATGGCAATCTGATAAGGAACCGGAAGCGAATCCGGATACCCGGCACGGAACCGCCGACAGCGGTCGGAACCGAAAACATTACCGATACGCATAGCTAAACCATGCGCCGAAAACCGAATCGGGAAAAGGGGAGTAGACAGTAACTCCGGCCGCAATATTCCCGGACAGGCCGTCGGCCTCCGGAATGCCCGGCACCCGGAAAGATATTCCGAAGTCTGGCACCGGCCGGATCACACGATCAACCGGGAGAGTTTTTTAGCAATCAGCGTGCGTTCCTGATTGAGGACGGCGATCTGACGGGTCAGTTCGAGCAACTCCTCTTCGGAAAGCGACTCCGCACCCAATCGGGCCGTGAGCTGACCGATGATCTCGTCGATCACCTTCGATTTGTACAGAATCACGGTACGGGGAATGGCCACCGGCAGACGCTCCTGCTCGCCTTCGACGACGATGTCGAACTTCTTCCACAGCTTGCTGACCGTATAGATGTCGTCGCAGGTCAGCAGATCGACCGCCGCATTACAGACCTCGGGGTCGGTGTGATTGATGAAACGGTTCATGTCGGGAGCCTCGCCCGCACGGTGTATCGCGCGGTAAACCTCGTAGATTTTCCGGTAGGCCGGATTCTTCATTTCGATGCCGTTGCGATCCAGATCGTCGATAATGACGTCGGCCACGTTCAGTTCGACGGTCTCCTTGCCTTCGGTATATTCGAAATTGCAGGCTCCGTACTTGAGCAGATACTTGACCAACTCCTGTTCCAGTTCGGCGATGCTGCTGCCCGCCTCCACGTGCTGCGGCAGCGGATCGGGCTGCAGGCGCTGCTGCAACTGTTCCTGTCGCCGGACGAACTCTTTGGCCTCGCTGCCGGCCGAACGTTCCACGCGGCGCAGCGCGACCTCCCGCGAGAGCACCTGCTCGTCCACCTCCAGCTGACGCGAACACTCGCGCGTATAGACCGAACGGGTGATGGCGTCGGGAATGACCGAAATACTCTGGACGACATCGCCCACCAAAGCGGCTTTTTTGAGCGGATCGCCCGCCGCGTCGGAGAGCAGCAGACGGGTCTTGAAAGAGATGAAATCCTCTTCGTGTGCCAGAATGAAATCACGCAATTCGGTCGCATTGTGCTTGCGGGCGAAAGAGTCCGGGTCGTCGCCGTCGGGTAGCAGCACGACGCGCACGTTGAGTCCGTCCCGGAGAATCATGTCGATGCCGCGCAGCGAGGCCTTGATACCCGCGCTGTCGCCGTCGTAAATGACCGTGACATTTCTCGTGAACCGGCCGATCAATCGGATCTGCCCTTCGGTCAGCGACGTGCCCGACGAGGCCACGACATTCTCGATACCGGACTGGTGCATCGAGATCACATCCGTATACCCCTCGACCAGAATGCAGCAGTCCTGCTGCACGATGGCCCGTTTGGCGAAATAAAGACCGTAGAGGACGTCGCTTTTGTGGTAAATTTCCGATTCCGGGGAGTTGAGGTACTTGGCGACCTTCTTGTCGGTCCGCATCGTGCGGCCCCCGAATGCCGTCACCCGGCCGCTGATGCTGTGAATGGGAAACATGACCCGACCGCAAAACCGGTCGTAATAGCCGCCCGTCTCGCGCTTGATCGTCAGGCCCGTACCGACCAGAAACGGCTCTTTATACCCGTCGGCGAGCGCCTGTCGTGTAAACGTATCGCCGCCGGAGGGACAGTATCCCAGTCCGAACTTGCGGATCGTGGCGTCCGAGAATCCCCTTTCGCGGAAATACCCGATACCGACACTCTTGCCTTCCGGCGTCTCGTGCAGCGTGCGGACGAAATAGTCAGCGGCATAGGACGAAACGATCATCATGCTCTCGCGGTCGTCGTTACGCCGCTTCTCCTCGGGGGTCTGTTCCTTTTCGGCGACCTCGATCCCGTATTTCTTCGCGACGTATTTCAGCGCTTCGGGATAGGTCATGTTCTCATGTTCCATGACGAACGTCACGGCATTGCCTCCCTTGCCGCACCCGAAACATTTGAACAGTCCTTTGGAGGGCGACACGACGAAAGAGGGGGTCTTCTCGTTATGGAACGGACAGCAGGCCTGATAATTGACGCCCTTCTTCTTGAGCGTGACGAAATCGCCGATCACGTCCACGATGTTGGCGGACGAAAAAATACGGTCTATGGTTGCCTGATCGATCATGCTGCGGATTCGGAAAACCGCTCCCGGAGGAGCCGAAGACAAAGATACGATATTTTCTTCGTATTCCGGGACCGGATCAGCAGACCGGAGCGGAGAGATGTTCGATGAGAATACGAATGCCGATGGCGATAAGAATGATACCTCCGAAAATTTCGGCCTTCCCGCCCAGTTTCGACGAGACTTTCCTGCCGAGTCCCAGACCGGCCGCCGAAATCGAAAAGGCCGAAAGTCCGATAAGCAAAGCGGCCAACAATACGTTGCCGGCCTGCGATCCGTCGTAGATGGCTACTTTCACGAGACCGAGACTGAATCCGGTAATCAGTGCGTCGAGACTCAACGCCACGCCCAACAACAGTGTGTTGCGCAGCGACAGCAGGTCGCTGTCCGAAATGTCGTCGCTCCCGGCCGTCCATCCTTCCCGGATCATTTTGCTCCCGACGAACGCCAATAGCACGAATGCGATCCAGTGATCGTAGACGGAAATCACCCGGCTCAGGGTCTCGCCCATGAACCACCCGGCGAGAATCATCGCGAAGTGGGCGAGACCGATCACGACCAGAAAGCGCGCCTTTTGTCGGCGTGTCGTTTTTTCAGCAGCCAGCCCGAGCGTAAGCGAAACGGCGAATGTATCGAGGCTCAGTCCTATACCGAGCAACAGAACGGCAATTAGGCTCATGGGGAATGGAATTTGGAGGCAAAGGTACGAGGAATTATTCGATTTCGCGCCGCCGCATTTTTAATTCGTAATTTTTTACCTTTGTGCCTATGGACTTCAAACTGGTATCGGAATATAAGCCCACGGGCGACCAGCCCGAAGCGATCGCCGAACTCGTCGCGGCGCTCCAGAGCGGTTGTCGCCACAACACGCTGTTGGGCGTCACCGGTTCGGGCAAGACCTTCACGATGGCCAACGTCATCGCCGCGCTGAACAAGCCGACGCTCGTGATGAGCCACAACAAGACGCTGGCGGCCCAGTTGTACGGCGAGTTCAAGAACTTCTTTCCGGAAAACGCCGTCGAGTATTTCGTCTCGTACTACGACTACTACCAGCCCGAAGCCTACATTCCCTCGACGGACACGTTCATCGAGAAAGATCTCGCCATCAACGACGAGATCGAGAAAATGCGTCTGAGCGCCACATCGGCCCTGTTGAGCGGACGCAACGACATCGTTGTCGTGTCGAGCGTCTCGTGCATCTACGGCATCGGCAATCCGGAAGATTTCCATGCCACGTCGGTCGAGCTGAAGGTAGGCGACGTGGTGAGCCGCAACAAACTGCTCTACTCGCTGGTCGATGCGCTCTATACGCGTAGCGAGGCCGACTTCCGGCCCGGTACGTTCCGCGTGAAAGGCGACACGGTCGATATTTTCATCGCCTACGGCGAAAAGTGCTACCGCGTGGTTTTCTTCGACAACGAGATCGAGGCGATCAGTCGCATCGACCCCGTGACGGGCCAGCGCATCGAATCGCTCGACCGGGTGATCGTCTACCCGGCCAACCTGTTCGTCACGACGCGCGAGCGGACCGAAAAGGCGATCCGGGAAATCCAGCTCGATCTGGGCAAACAATGCGAATTCTTCGAGTCGGTCGGCAAACCGGTCGAAGCCCGACGGCTCAAGCAGCGCGTCGAATACGATCTCGAAATGATCAAGGAGCTGGGCTATTGCCCGGGTATCGAGAACTATTCGCGCTACTTCGACGGCCGGGCGCCGGGCAGCCGTCCGTTCTGTCTGATCGACTACTTCCCGAAAGACTATCTGCTCATCATCGACGAGAGCCACGTGACGGTTCCCCAGATCCGGGGCATGTTCGGCGGCGACAGTTCGCGCAAGCACAATCTGGTGGAATACGGCTACCGGCTGCCCGCGGCCGTAGACAACCGGCCGCTGAAATTCAACGAGTTCGAAGCGCTCGAAAACGAGGTGATCTATGTCAGCGCCACACCGGCCGATTATGAACTCATCCGTTCGGAAGGTTCGGTCGTCGAACAGTTCATCCGCCCGACCGGGCTGGTCGATCCGCCCATCGAGGTACGGCCCACGCTCAACCAGATCGACGATCTGGTCGAAGAGATCGAAGTGCGGGCCAAGGCCGACGAACGGGTACTGGTCACCACGCTCACCAAGCGGATGGCCGAGGAGCTGTACAAATATTTCGACCGGATGGGCATCCGGTGCCGGTATATTCATTCCGACGTCGATACGCTGGAGCGTGTACAGATTCTGGACGACCTGCGAGGCGGCCTGTTCGACGTGCTCATCGGGGTCAATCTGCTCCGGGAAGGACTCGACCTGCCCGAAGTGTCGCTGGTGGCCATCATGGACGCCGACAAGGAGGGATTCCTGCGCAGCGCCCGCTCGCTGACCCAGACGGCGGGACGTGCGGCCCGGAACGTCGGGGGACGCGTCATCATGTATGCCGATCGGATCACCGACTCGATGCGGTTCTGTATCCGGGACACCAACCGCCGGCGGGAAAAACAGATCCGCTACAACAACCTGCACGGGATCGTTCCCCGACAGGCGGTCAAAAGCAGCCGGACGATTCTCTCCGGCGACGAACTGCAACGGGAAGGAACCGTGCGCTACGACCTGTCGGGCAAGGGAGCGGGCGTCGCAGCCGATCCGGCCGCAGCCTACCTGACCGAGCGCGACCTCGAATCGGCCATCCGTCTGGCACGCGAAGCGATGGAGAAAGCCGCCCGGGAACTGGACTTCGCCGCAGCCGCGGCCTACCGCGACCGGATGTACGCCCTGCAGGAGAAACAGAAAAACATGCAGAAGAAATGACCTTCGCCCGACGACTGACCCGACTGATCGACTTTTTCTATCTGAAACCGTTGCGGAATCTCCTGCCGTTGCAGACTTTCCGGTATGCTGTCTGCGGAGGGGCCAACATGGGACTCGATCTGCTGCTCTACTTCGTGCTGTACAACTTCGTCCTCGACAAGCAGATCATCCGTATCGGGAATATCGTGGCCGTATCGCCCCATATCGCAGCCTTTCTGATCGTTTTCCCCGTCACGTTTTTCACCGGTTTCTGGCTCAACCGCCACATCGCCTTTCACGGATCGCCGCTGCGGGGACGGGTGCAGCTGTTCCGCTACCTGTTGAGCGTCGGCGGATCGATCCTGCTCAACTATCTGTGTCTGAAACTATTCGTAGAGGTCATCGGACTGTACCCCACACCGTCGAAGGCCGTAACGACAGCTATTTCGGTCGTATACAGCTATGCGATGCAGAAATACTTCTCGTTCAGGGGATGCGCCGAGCATCAGTAGAAAAGAAACATGAGGGCGATCGCCCCGTAGACGACAGCCCGAATCCGCCCCAGCGTCCGCGGCGAAACCCGCCGGAGACCGAGGCGCGATGAAATGAAATCGGCTCCCAGCGCCACGCCCGTGAAAATCACGACCGAGACCGCCGCGAAAACGGCGCCGAGGACCAGCATGTCGGTGCGGGGCGTCGCGCCCGAACGGTCGATGAACTGAGGAAAAAACGCCAGAAAGAAAAGAATCACCTTGGGATTGAGCAGATTCATCGTCACGCCCGTGCGGTAGAGCCTGCCCGGCGGCGCCGGTTCCGCCGCGCTCTCCGTTTCCGCACCGCCGCCGGATGCACTCAGCGACATGATCCCCATATAAACCAGATAGGCGATACCTGCATAGCGGACGATACCGAACAGCACCGGCGACGAAGCGATGACGAGCGAAACACCCAATGCCGCGGCCGCCGTATGGACGAACAGGCCCGAACAGAGGCCCAACGCCACCAGCACGCCGGCCCTGCGCCCCTGCGTGACGCTCTGCGCCATGACGAACAGAATGTCGGGTCCCGGCATAAGCGTCAGCAAAGCCGAGGCTGCGATGAATTCGGGCAGGTTCATCCGACAAATGTGTTTGAGGAAACTACCGTACCCGCAGCTTCTGTTTGATCTGCAGGATCGATGTAGGCTTGATACCGTTCAGCGAACAGAGTTTGGCTACGGTTGTCGAATAGCGTTTGGCAATATGCGAAAGCGTCTCGCCCTTCTGCACGTAGTGATACTGTGACGAAGCGGAGGCTCCGCTGCCCGACGAAGACGATTTCGCCGCGGATGCCGTCTGTGTCGCCGCAGAGCCGGACACAGCGGACACCTTGGGCAATTCGCCGATCTCCAGCGGACGTGTGGCGACCCGTATCCGTCCGCCCCGGTTGTAACAATAGAGCGTATTGCCGGTGCACAAATCTCTGTTTTCGGTATCGATCAACATCGTGGGATTGACCGGCTCGCCGGCCACGCGCAACTCGAAATGGAGGTGTTCGGTCGTGGCGCGTCCGGTACGGCCCGCCAGTCCGATGGGTTGGCCGGCCTCGACCACGTCATTCACCCGGACGAGATTCTTCGACTGATGGGCATAGACGGTTTCTATGCCGTTGTAATGCCGCACGACGATGGCATTGCCGTACCCGCTGTAATATTTCGACAGTCGCACCACGCCGGGAAAAGCAGCCCGGATCGTATCGTTCGGCACGGCTTTGATATCCACGCCCGTGTGCATCGAACGGCCCCGTCTTCCGAAAGGCGAAATCAGTTTCCCGCAGTAAGGATAGCAGAATTCGTCTTTCAGTTCCTCGAGCCGGACGACCAGTTCGCCCGACGACGGGAAAGGATCGTTGTACCGGATCGGAATGCGTATATGGGCGCTCTCGGTCTCGCCGAAAACGATCGTGGGACGATTTTTGCGGACTTCTATACAAGGTTGTTCGACGACGCGCACGCCGTCGGGATCGACTTCCGGCAAAAGAAGCTCATCGGTTTGCGATTCGCACGGCTCTTCCGGCACCGCCGGGACCGGCGTTTCGGTGGCAGGAGACTGCCGACCTGATTTTTTGCTTTTGAAAAGCGATCCGACGGTCGAACAACCGGTAGCGAGAAGAGCGACGAGCGACAGGCAAAAAAGTTTATTCAGCGACATAAAAAACGAGCGGGTTTGAGACTATCGGGCGATAAAAATAATGATTTTCCGTGAAACGCCCTAATTCCGACGGGCGTCCTCCACGGGAATCCCGGCCTCGGGACCGAAGGGAGAGGAAAAATCCGATCATTTAGGGAACAGGTCATATTATTCTATATATCAATATAATAAACCGATACATCCGGATTCGCCCGCTATTTTCCGCACATGCGGATCGGTTCCGTCTCCCGCATACGCAAAACGCAGAACGCCCCCCCGGGCGACATCCGTCCGGACGACCGCCGAGACACGGAATGGAACCCATCGCGTTCCGGAAATATCGTTTATCTTTGTAGAACGATACGGACCAGAAACGAACGAAAACGAAATTTTAGTATACCTATGAATACCGAAAAAACCAGATGCCTGATCGTCGGCAGCGGCCCGGCAGGCTATACGGCTGCTATCTACGCATCGAGAGCCGGACTTTCTCCGATTGTGTACGAAGGACTGGAACCGGGCGGACAGCTGACCACCACCACCAAAATAGAGAACTTTCCCGGCTACCCCGACGGCATCGACGGACCGGTCCTGATGGAAGCCATGAAGACGCAGGCCCGCAACCTGGGTGCGGACATCCGTTTCGGCTCCGCCACCGCCGTCGATTTCTCCGGCGGCACGCTGCGGGTAACGATAGACGGCGACCGGCAGATCGAAGCCGATGCGGTCATCGTCGCGACCGGTGCCGCGGCCAAATACCTCGGACTCGAATCCGAACAACGGTTCAAAGGACGGGGCGTATCGGCCTGCGCCACCTGCGACGGATTCTTTTATCGCAAGCAGGACGTGATCGTCGTGGGGGGCGGAGACTCGGCCTGTGAAGAGGCGACCTATCTGGCCTCGATCTGTCGCAAGGTCTATCTGATCGTCCGCAAGGACTACCTCCGCGCCTCGAAAGCCATGCAGACCCGGGTGGCAGAGACGCCCAACATCGAAACGCTGTTCGAAACGGTGACACTGGAGGTACTCGGCGACGACAACGGCGTAACGGGCGCCCGGGTACGCCGGAACAACGGCGAAGAACGCACGCTCGAGGCGACCGGATTTTTCGTCGCCATCGGGCACCGTCCCAATACGGAGATTTTCCGCGGAGCACTCGAACTCGACGAAGCGGGATATATCCGTACCGAACCGGGCACTTCGCGCACGAGCGTACCGGGCGTATTCGCCGCCGGAGACGTACAAGACCCGCACTACCGGCAGGCGATCACCGCAGCCGGATCGGGCTGCATGGCCGCACTGGACTGCGAACGCTATCTGCTCTCGCGATGAGCCGCCGCCCGACGGTCGATTCCCGGATCGCGTTCACGGTCCGGGACGAAAGCGGATTCGAAGAAGCGGCCCTGAGCGTCTTCCGTTTTCAGGCGGCCTGCTGCCCGCCTTATGCCGAATACCTCGACCTGCTGGGCGTCGTCCCGGACGAAGTGCGCAGTGTCGGGGAAATTCCGTTTCTGCCGATCGAACTGTTCAAAACGCACCGCGTCTACTGCGGTCCCGACGAACCGCAGAAAATTTTCACCAGCAGCAGCACGACGGGACAGACGCCGGCCTGCCACTTCGTCGCCGACCTGACGGTCTACGAGGAGGCTTTTACCCGCGCATTCGAAATGTTCTACGGCCGACCGGAAGACATTTCCGTTTTTGCCCTGCTGCCCAATTACCTCGAACGCGAAGGTTCGTCGCTGATCTACATGGCCGACCGACTGATCCGGCGGGGTAAAGGCGGAGGGTTCTACCTGCACGACCACGAAATGCTGCTGCGCGACCTGCGGGCCTGTCCCGGACCGAAGATCCTGCTCGGTGTCAGCTATGCGCTCTGGGATCTGGCCGAAACGCATCCCGGTCCGCTGGCCGAAACGGTCGTCATGGAAACCGGCGGCATGAAGGGCCGCCGCCGGGAGATGCCCCGCGAAGCGTTCCACGCCATGCTCTGCGAGGCTTTCGGTACGAATGCCATCCATTCGGAATACGGCATGGCCGAACTGATGTCGCAGGCCTATTCCTCCGGCGAAGGAGTTTTCCGCACGCCGCCGTGGATGCGTATCCGCACGCGCGACCTGCACGACCCGTTCGCCCCGGCCGCGCCGGGACGGCCCGGAGGCGTGAACATCGTCGATCTGGCCAATGTCTATTCATGCAGTTTCCTGCAGACCCAGGACCTCGGAACGGTCTACGAAGACGGCTCTTTCCGCATTCACGGCCGCATTTCGGGCAGTGAAATCCGGGGATGCAATCTGCTGGTACAGGAATAGTTCCGGAAAAGACCCTCCGGCAGAGAGGCACAAGATTCCGTCCGGAAAGCATACGACACAAAAAGGCGGCCCCATGTCCCGACGCGCCATTGTCCGGAAACCGTCATTTTCCGTTCCGACCCTATCCCTACGGTTTCCGGCCGTGTCTTCGAATCGGTTTCAGGTCTGCGCCACCCGTTACCGCCCGGGACGTTTCCCCCGTTCGATCAATTCGACGAACTCGGCCGCAACGGTACGGATATCATAACGGGCAAGATCGATGCCCCGCACCTGTCCCGAATAATCGCCCCGCAGCGCGGCCCGGAACGCTGCGGCATCGAACGTCCGGTCGTTGAACGACAGAATGGGGCGCCGTGCGATCGCATAGTCGATCAGTTTGCTCGGTGTGGCGTTTGAGGTCGTATTGTCGAAATTGACCAGAAAATCGGCTTCGGCCAATTTCCCGATCAACTGCTCGCGCGGCAGCGGATCGTGCAGTACGATCCGTCCCTTCGCAGACGCCTGCGCGTGCCGGATCATTTCGGCGAAACGCTCGTCCAGATGGTTGATATACAAGTCGAAGCGGAACGGAGAATCCACTGTCCCAAGAAAGTCGAAAAAGAACTGCGGATCGCGGATATTCTCGTAGAACCGTCCCGCATATGCGAAAGTGGGTTCGACATGAGGCACATAGTCCGGCAGCGGAATCGCATCGAGATCGAACCCCTGCGGAATGACCCGGATGCGGGAACGGTCCATATAAGGCGTATAGCACGACAGGGCCTTCTCGACCGGCACGGAGAACCAGTCGAACAGACGCCCCCATTGCTTCAGCCACAGGTAATAACCCGGAAAAACATTCCTCGCCACATCGCCCCGGAACGGAGGATCGCTGAACTCGGCGATCGTCACCGCCCGCCGCAGCACGGCATTGCGTTTCATGGCCCGCGCCACAGCGAGATGAACGGCCGCAGGATACGAAATCGACAGTACGGCATCGAACGGTCCGCGGAGTTCCGTAAGCCGGGCATAAAGCCCCGGATCGTATTTGGCCCACAACTCGTGGCAATAGAAATAGAGGACCGCCTTCTGAACGCACTCGGGCATGAGACGGCGAATCCGGCCGTTCCGACGAGCGGTGACCGAACCATCCGTTCCCTCGACGGGTCCCGAGGCGAAAATTACCTCCAGCCCCTCCTCCCGCAACGGATTTTCATGGAAAACCGCCCGGTTGGGCAACAGCAGCGTAACGCGATGTCCCTGTCGCGCCAACTGCCGGGCCAGTTCCGTCGTCCGGAAAGCGCGGGGCGTAAGTTCCGGATAACAGGCTCCGGAAACGATCAGTATGTTTCGGGTATCGCTCATCGTTCGATATTCGGTAAGAAAAATCCGGCCGTTCCGTTCAGCGGCCCGTAAGCAGACCTCGCGTGATGTTCCACCGCATACGGATCAGGTACAGGGCCTTGAGCGGATGAAGCCGCAGCACATGACCCACGGCCAGCACCAGCGTACCGCCCCATTTGACCGCCTCGGCGAACAGCCTGCGGCAGTAGGAGACAGTGCCCTCGTTCCGCGTGCGGACCCGCTCGCTGACACCGATCATGCGCGAGAGTCGTTCGAAATAGGTTTCGGAAAGTTTGTACGCCGGTGTGATATGGTATATCTCTGCATCGGGGATATAATAGTAACGGATGCCCCCGGCCCGCAACCGGGCTGCGAAGTCTTTCTCCTCGCCGCCCATCGGATTGGTCCCCGAGCGCCCGAGCGCCGTATCGAAATTCCCGAACCGGTCGAACAGGCTGCGTCGGAAACCCGAATTGCCCACGCCCGGATAGCGTTTGCCCCGGAACGGAACGATGCGAGGCCCCATATCCATGACGCCTGTAATCATCCTTTCGATATAATGGGAATACCAGCGCGGCAACGGCGCCTCGTAGACCGGCACGACGGCGCCTCCCGCCGCATCGAATCCCGGATAATCCTCGAAGAAACGGCAATAACTCTCGGCCCAGCGCGGACCGGCCTCCTCGTCATCGTCGATAAAAACGATATACGCGCCCCGCGACTCGGCGATACCCCGGTTACGGGCGAACGAGATGCCCTGGGAGGGTTCCGCTACCCGCCTGAAATGCAGCTGCGGATGGGCGGCGGCGAACCGTTCGCAGACCTCGGGCGTGTCGTCCGTCGAATTGTTGTCCACGACCACGATTTCGAACCGTTCCAGCGGAAGCGTCTGCCGGACAAGACTGTCGAGCGTACGGAGCAGATAAGCCGAACGGTTATAGGTGGCGACGATTACAGAAAGTTTGACCATACGTTATCGGGAAAAACGGTCGGGGAAGACCGTAAGGCCCTCTCCTCCGAAACAAATATACTGGCTTCGGCATAATATTCCAAAAACAGCTCCGTTCCGGCCGCAAGCATGCGGGATACCCGATGCGGAAACGCTTCTCCGGACATCGCCCGACACAGGATGCCGAAGCCTTCGTCTTGAACGGAAAGTAAATAATACACGAAATTTTCGGCTGCATTCTCAAGCCCTGTCATCGCTGTTTACTGCACCGGCACAACTGTTCCGACAGAAAAAACAGCATTCCCGTCTTCTTTCGCAGCGGGCGAAAGAGGGCGGGAACGCCGCTTTGTGACAGGAAACGCTCTGCCGTTTCCTCCAGAGCCTTACAGTCCGGCGATAAAATCGTTCATCTCCCGTTCCCGGGCCTCGAGCCGTTGCAGCAGGCGGAACTGCGCCCACGAGCGCTGCCGGTTGTGGGTCGGATGCAGAATCTTATAGTAGGTATCCCCGGCGAGATAATCGGTCAGGAACCGCACCGTCTGCATATAGGTCAGCAGTTGCGCCCCGAACGGCAGGTTCTCGCGCTCGACAGGCGTCAGAAACGAGGCAGCGCTGTCGATGTACCCCTTCGAGAACGACCGGAAAATATCCATATTCACGTCCACGCGATCCAGGTCGGCATCGTCCTCGGCACCGGTATTGGCTCCGGTGCGGATGAAATCGCCGAAATCGGACAGCACGTATCCGGGCATCGTCGTATCGAGGTCGATGACGCACAACGGACGACCTTGCTCGTCGAAGAGCAGATTATTGACCTTCGTATCGCAATGCGTCACCCGTTTGGGCAGTTTTCCCTCGCGGTGCAGACGTTCGGCCCGGCACATGCCATCGGCCCGCGCGAGCAACTCGTCCGCGAGCGGTTTCATTTCGGCGGCCCGGCCGCAGGCATCGCGCTCCAGCGCCTCGCGAAACTGCTCCAGCCGGAATTCGATGTTATGGAAATCGGGGATCGTCTCGCCCAACACTCCGTCGCCGATATCGGAGAGCATCGCCTGAAACTCCCCGAATGCCCGGCCGGTCAGTTCGGCCAGCGGGGGCGTGATCGTCTCGTGCGTCACCGAACGGTCGATGAAAATCATCATCCGCCAGTAGGACTCCCCGTCGAAATGGAAAAGTTTTCCGTCCCGGGTCGGGATCAGCCGCAGCACACGGCGATCGAGTTCCCCGGCACCGGACTCGGAAAGTTTGCGGCGGATATGCGAAGTGACCCGCTCGATGTTGTTCTGCAGCAGCTCCACATCGCGGAAAACATGATGATTGATGCGTTGCAGAATATAATCCGGCGTCGCGCTCCCTTCCGTCTCCACCCGGAAAGTGTCGTTGATCCAGCCGTTGCCGACCGGTGCGATCCGGGCCGGACGGCCCGCCATGTCGAACCGTGCGACGATAGCTTCTATGCGTGTTCGTTCCATTCTTTCGTTTTTTGTGTCGCGGGCGACGGACCCGGCATACGCCCGGAGTCCGCATGCTCCCGCCGACGCGTTATTTCGTGGCCATCGAGAATCCTTTCGTCCGATTCCACGCGCCCCGCGTGAAATCGGGAATGCGGACAGGCATGCCGTTGTGCTTCACGGACGTCTCGGTCAGCTCGACGAGCGACGACCACTCGGCCGCATCGTAAACGTCCTGATCGAGCGGAAGACCGTTCTGCAGACAGTAGATCAGCCGGTAGTCCATGATGAAGTCCATCCCGCCGTGACCGCCGACCTGCCGGGCTTTCTCGCCGATCTCCTTCGCCAGCGGATGTTCGTACCGGGCCATCAGACTGTCCATCTGAGGCTTGGGCAGAAAACTGTGGGCATTGGGTTCGAGCGCAATCCCCTCGACGGGATATTTCTGCGCGAAACCCTTCGTTCCACTGATCATATGCAAACGGTCGTAGGGCCGGGGGCTGGTCACGTCGTGCTGGATCATGATCGTCTTGCCCTTGGCCGTACGGATGACCGTCGTGTTCATGTCTCCGAGGCTGTAATCGCGACGGGCGAACTCCGAATCCCTGCCGAACTTCTCTTCGGCAGCCACCGAGATACCTTTCTGGGCCGAAGACACCGACACCAGATAATCCATTCTGTCGCCGCGGTGGATGTTCAGGATCTGGCACACGGGACCCAGGCCGTGCGTGGGATAGGGGTTACCCGTATGTTTTTCGTTATAATTCAGCCGCCACATCTTGTAATAGCCCGACCGGTCGTCGGTTTCGAGGTTCAGCGACCGTAGGTCGTGGATATAGGCGCCTTCCACGTGCATGATGTCGCCGAAAAGCCCCTGCTGGGCCATATTCAACGTAGCCATCTCGAAGAAGTCGTAACAGCAGTTTTCGAGCATCATGCAGTGCCGGCGGGTCTGTTCGGCCGCATCGACCAGCTGCCAGCATTCGTCGATCGTAAAGGCGGCGGGCACTTCGAGCGCCACGTGTTTGCCGTGACGCATCGCATAGACGGCGATCGGGGTGTGCAGTTCCCACTGCGTACAGTTGTAGACCAGATCGACGTCCTCCCGTTCGCACACTTTCTTCCAGTCCTCTTCGCCGGTGTATTCCGCCGCGGCGGGCATACCGGCTGCGGCCAATGTCCGCTGCGCCGCAGCCACGCACTCGGGCCGCACGTCGCACAGGGCCACGACCTGCACGCCGTCCAGATAGGTGAACCGTCCCACGGCCATCGATCCGCGCATACCCAGTCCGATGAAAGCGACACGCACGGTGGGAATCGGATCGCACCGCAGACCGAGCACATCGGTCTGTCCCTTGACGCGGGCGGGAACAGAGAATTCGATCATTCCCTTCTTGACTTTCGGCCCTTTGCCCCATCCCGTTCCGGGAGCGAGGACAAAGACAGCAAGAAGCACGGCAAGACAAATCTTGAGCTGTGTTTTCATGTTTGTAGTTTTTGGATTTTCTTAAGTTACAAATATAAATATATTCGATGAAAAGAACAGCGGTC
>UROX01000025.1 GCA_900549685.1 uncultured Alistipes sp. | reverse complement strand
TCATCCATGATCGTAATTCTTTCGTTTTAATTTTTTAAGTTTATTCTATCGAAAACCGCATGCGGCGGAAAAAGTCTCCTCCGCACGCGTCGAGTTCTACATCAGACGGATCTGCTGTCCGGCCGTCACTTCCGAATCTTTGGCGCGACGGTTGATACCGCACAGATTGCCGAGCCGGATACCGTACATCTGCGAGATTCCGTGCATCGTATCGCCCTCTTTGGCCACATGGATCAGCTTGCCGTTCTGGCTCCGTTTGTTCTTGGCCTTGATATAGATCATATCGCCGGGAGCGGGCCGGGTCTTCGCATCGAAGTCGTTGAACTTCTCGATCTTCTTGACGCTGAGTCCGAACTCGCGGGCGACCGCATCCAGCGTTTCGCCCTCGCGGAGCACGACGAACTGGCTGCCGTTGTTGCGGTAGACGGTATGGCCGCCGTTACGCCCCTGCACCGAGACGGAATAGTTGTCCACGTCGATGATCTCGGACGGCGAGGCGGGTGCGATCACCTTCACGGGCGCGGGACGGCTTTCCGCCGGCGTTCCCATGATGGAAGGAGCCAGGTCCTTGCCTTCGTCGAGCAGATAGAGTTTGTTGTCGTCGATGATCTTGATCAACAGCTCGGCGTAACGGGGATTGGTAGCGTAGCCGGCTTTCTTAAGCCCGTAGGCCCATCCTTTGTAATCGAGCGGATCGAGTTTGAAAAGTTCCTGATAGCGATCGGATTTGTCGAGAAACTCGGAATGGTCGCGGAACGACTCCTCCACCGAGGCGTATTTGCGGAAACATTCGCCCTTGGCATCGTCGTCGTGCGACACGGTTTCGCCTTTCCACGTGCTCTTGCACTTGATTCCGAAATGGTTGTTGGCCACGCGCGCCAGACGGCCGTTGCCGTTGTCCGATTCGAGCATCGCCTGCGCGAGCTTGATACTGGCCGGAATGCCGTATATATCCATCTGCTCCAACGCGAGATTCTTATATTTGTCGATATACTGCTCACGGGTCATTTGCGGTTGGGCCGCCGCCGTGCAGAAGGTCGCCCCCGCGAGGATCAGGGCAAAAACGATACGGTTCGGAATCATAAATCGCACAATCTCTTGAATAAGACGTCTATCGGTTTTCCGTATAAAATCCGCAGCGTCCGGCATAGCCTTTCCGCCGCGACGGGAGTACGGCTCCCGCTCCCGACAAAAATAACATTTTCTTGCAATTTGCGCAAAATTCTTTAGCTTTGTACTATACTATAAAAACTTCCGAGCTATGTTCACAGCCAAAAGCAACGGGATTTTTTCCCGGGCGATCGCAGATTACCACCTCAAAGATCACGTAGACACACCGATCGAAAATCCCTATCCCGACGGATCGATCGAATATCTGCTGTACCTCAAAAACTGGATCGACACGGTGCAGTGGCATCTCGAAGACATCATCCGCGACCCGCAGATCGACCCCGTCGAAGCCCTGCGGATCAAACGCCGCATCGACAGCTCGAACCAGGAGCGGACCGACATGGTGGAATATATCGACAGCTATTTTCTGAACGAATACAAGGACGTGAAGACCGCTCCCGACGCCACGATCAACACCGAAAGTCCGGCATGGGCGATCGACCGGCTGTCGATCCTCGCGCTCAAGATCTACCACATGGAGCAGGAAACGAACCGCACCGACGTGTCGGCCGAACACATCGAACAATGCAGCCGCAAGCTCGAAGTGCTCCGCCAGCAACAGATCGACCTCTCGGCGGCCATCGACCGGCTGCTCGAAGACATCGCCGCGGGCCGGAAGTACATGAAAGTCTACAAACAGATGAAAATGTACAACGACCCCGAACTCAACCCGGTTCTCTACGCATCGAAATAAACGGCTATGGAAACACGCGGCCGCGGAATCCCGTCGCGCATTCTGGTCATCCGCCTGTCGGCGATGGGCGATGTAGCGATGACCGTACCCGTTCTCAAGGCTCTCCGGGACAAATATCCCGAACTGGACATCACCGTCCTGACACCGAAATTCCTGCAGCCCTTCTTCCGGGACGTGAGGGATATAAAGTTTCACGTGCCCGACCTGAAGGGACGCCATAAAGGCGTGCGGGGCGTATTCCGGCTCGGCCTCGAAATGGGGCGTTTCGACATGGTAGCCGATCTGCACGACGTGCTCAGAGGCAAACTGCTGCGCCGGATATTCCGGCTCCGGGGAGCGAAGGTGGCCTATATCGACAAGGGGCAAAAAGAGAAAAAAGCCCTGACCCGACCGAAAGACAAAACGAAGGTCCAGCTCGAGACCACCGTCGAACGCTACCGCAAGGTTTTCGTGAAACTGGGTTTCGAGTTGCCGGAAATTCCGCTGCCCGGGAGGGTCCGCTACCCGATGGACGCCGCCACCTCCGAACTGGCGGGTCCGGACGGCTGCCTGAGAATCGGCGTATCGCCTTTCGCCCAGCACCGGGGAAAAATCTATCCGCCCGAAAAAATGGAGAACGTGATCGTCCGTCTGGCATCGATCCCGAACGCACGCGTATTCATTTTCGGCGGCGGAGCGCAGGAAAAAGCCTACGCCGATCGAGTGGCCGCCCTCCGCGACAACATCGTTCCGGTGATCGGACGCATCCGTTTGGCACAGGAAATGGATCTGATCTCGAATCTGGACGTCATGGTGAGCATGGATTCGTCGGCGCTGCACATGTCGTCGCAGGTCGGCCTGCCCGTGGTTTCGGTATGGGGCGCCACGCATCCCTTCGCCGGATTCTACGGCTTCGGACAGGACCCCGCGCTGGCCGTGCAACTCGACATGCCCTGCCGTCCCTGCTCGGTCTACGGCAACAAACCGTGCCTCTACGGCGACTACCGCTGTATGGGGCGGCTGCCCGAAAAGGACATCGTGGAAAGGGTCTGCCGGCAACTGAACATCGAACTTCCCGAATAGCAAACGATGAACAGCAAAAAACTACGTAAAGCGATATGGACGACGGTTTCGGCGATAGTCGGAACGGTTCTGCTTTTCTTCATCGTGTCGTGGATCGCCGAATACCGGCCCGACGCAGAAGAAACGACGGTTTTCGATACGGCCGTGCCCGAATCCCTGCCCGACACGATCACGTTGTTGAGCTGGAACATCGGATACGCGGGACTGGGCGACGACATGGATTTCTTTTACGACGGAGGCCGGCGGGTCCGGGGCGACCGCAGGCGGACCGAAAAGAACCTCATGGACATTATCTCGGTGCTGCAAAGCGCCGAGGCCGACATCATCCTGCTTCAGGAAGTGGACCGTAACTCCTGCAGGAGTTACGGTCTCGACGAGGCGGCCTGCATCCAGGCGGGTCTGCCGGCCTACACCTCTTCTTTCGCCGCCAACTTCAAAACGTGGTGGGTCCCCATCCCGCTCCGCAGCCCGATGGGCAAGGTGCACAGCGGCCTGCTCACCCTATCGCGCCGGGTACCGCTGCAAAGCAGCCGGATAAGCTATCCGTCGGCCTTTCCGTTCCCGCAACGGATGTTCGACCTGAAACGCTGCCTGCTTGCCACGCAGTTCGTCGCCTCTTCGGGCGACACGCTGCTGATCGTCAATACCCACAACACGGCTTACGACACAGGCGGCATGCGGACCGAGGAAACCCGTTTTCTGGCGAAATATTTGCAGGAACGCCTGAACGAAGGCATCGTATCCGTAACGGGAGGCGACTGGAATCAGTATCCGCCGGGATACCGTCCCTCGGCGCCGGAAATATCGGATCAGAACTTCGCTCCTGCGGCTCTCGACTCCGCCTTTTTCGGCCGCGATTTCCGTTTCGCATGGGATCCGTCGGAGCCGACGCTGCGCTATCTCGACCGCCCGTTCGATCTGCCCCGGCTCCTCGGACCGAAGGCCAAAGCCAAAGGGCTGGGCTACTCCGCACTGCCGGAATGGAAAAAGGCACAGCTGCCCCGCACGACACTGACGGACTTTTTCGTCGTGTCGGAAGGTGTGGAAATCCTTTCGGTGGAAACCCTGCCGCTGGACTTCCACGTAAGCGACCACAATCCGGTCCGGCTGAAAATAGCGCTGCACGGAGTCCGCGGCGACCAGGAGCGCTGAGAAATGCTTCGCTGTGAAATATTTCACAGTTCCGCACGATAATCCGCAAAAAAAAGCTACCTTTGAGTGTCAAAAAACAAAATATCACTTGTCTTATGAATGTACCCGATAATCTGAAGTATTCCAAAGATCACGAATGGATCAGAGTCGAAGGCGGCGAAGCCTACGTAGGAATCACCGATTTCGCACAGAGCCAGCTCGGCGACATCGTATTCGTCGATGTGACTTCCGTAGGGGAGACGCTCGCACAGGGCGATGTTTTCGGCACGATCGAAGCCGTCAAAACCGTTTCCGACGCGTTCCTGCCCGTAGGCGGCGAAGTGCTCGAATTCAACGAAGCACTCAACGATTCGCCCGACAAGGTGAACAGCGACCCTTACGGCGAAGGCTGGATGGTCAAAATCAAGATCGCCGACCCCACGGAACTGGATGTGCTGCTCGGAGCCGAAGACTACGCCAAACTGATCGGTTAAGGATCCGCCCCGCACTCCGGACGAAATCGGAAAATATCGTATCACTCAAATAAAAATACAACAACACTATGAGCAAAGTTACAGTTGTCGGTGCAGGAAACGTAGGTGCGACCTGCGCCAATGTTCTCGTTACACGGGAAATCGCCGACGAAGTGGTTCTCCTCGACATCAAGGAAGGCGTATCGGAAGGTAAAATGCTGGACATTTTCCAAGCAGCCACGCTGATGGATTTCGACACCAAACTCACGGGCGTGACCAACGATTACGCTGCGACTGCCGGTTCGGATGTCGTCGTCGTTACTTCGGGTATGCCCCGCAAACCGGGCATGACGCGCGAAGAACTCATCGGCGTCAATGCCGGTATCGTGGATTCCGTCGTAAGCAGCATCCTCAAACACTCGCCCAAGGCCATCATCGTGATGATCAGCAACCCGATGGACACGATGACCTATCTGGCCCTCAAAAAGTCGGGTCTGCCCAAAAACCAGATCTTCGGCATGGGCGGTGCACTCGACTCGGCTCGTTTCAAATGTTACCTGAGCAAAGCGCTGAACGCCAACTCGAACGAAATCGAAGGCATGGTAATCGGTGGCCACGGCGATAAAACGATGATTCCGCTCTACGCCAAAGCCGCCTACAAAGGCATTCCCGTAACGGAACTGCTCGGCAAGGAAGAACTCGAAAAAGTCGTTGCCGACACGATGGTCGGAGGCGCTACGCTGACCAAACTGCTCGGCACCTCGGCCTGGTATGCTCCCGGCGCTGCAGCCGCTTACATCGTAGAATCGATCGTTCGCGACCAGAAGAAAGTGATTCCGAGCTGTACTTATCTCGAAGGCGAATACGGCCAGAACGACATCTGTATCGGCGTTCCCGCCGTCATCGGCAAAAACGGTGTCGAAAAAGTGCTGACGCTGAACCTCAACGAAGAAGAAAAAGCACTCTTCGAGAAAAGCGCGGAAGCCGTTCGCAAAACGAACAACATCCTCCACGAAATCAAAGCGCTCTAAGCCGCTGCGAACCATCTGCAAAAGGATGCGCGGATTTCATCCGCCACCTTTCGCAGACGATAAGACCGGGCTGTCCGACAATGGTCGGACAGCCCGGTTCGTTTCCATCCCCCGCCCCGCACTGTCCGCGATTCCGTATCTTCCGAAATCGGGTTCCGGACGAGATCTCCGACGACACGAATATACTTACACGCCCTCAAGAACAACATCACGGTCCCTTCATGCAATCCGACCGAACAGCCACGACCGCAAGCGGCAGCAACCAGAACTAAAAAACTACCGCCCGACATAGGACCTATCAGAGGCTCGATCACCCCTTCGATAGTCCCCTCGAAATCGCGGGTTCGAACCGCCAAGACAAAAACTCGGAAAGCCCCGAATCGAAGACGCAAGCCACAACTGCAAAGACGACAAGCCGGTCGCATTCGCACTACGAAAACTCGCGTCGGCCACACTCGTGCGCAGCTCCGAAAAACAATTTTCCTGCTTTAATGCAGATTCCGACGACATCCCTCAACTCCGACCGCAAAGAGTGCGGTACAGACACGTACGAAGATGGCTCTCGACCGAGGCCGGGACTTAAAATCGCAATCAGGGAAGCACCACCTGCCATACGGGCCGAGAAGGGCCGCGATTATATCTTCGTCGCAGGCTCCGAGTCTTTCGAGCGGCGTCTTAAAGTCCTGTCGGGAGCGGGGGGGAACCGACCCGGAAACGCGGCTGCAAACGATTCGGGGAAAGCTAAAAAATACAGTCGGATATTTCGGAACATCGAAACAGACAAATGCCGAAAGCACCGGCAGCCCCCGACCGACGCATCCCCAAGCAGTCCGCCCGGAAACGCCGACGAACCATCCGATATCCGAAAAAAGAAGTCGTACTGTCGGGAATACTTCCGACAGTACGACTTCATAAAAACATATTTCCGGCCGGCTCTCCGTCTACGGGACGCAAGAACCGCACAGCCGTTCGGACACAGACCGGACGGAGCGGGTCTCCCGGACAATCCGGACAATCGCCGGACGAACCGTTATCCGACTTTGGTCGTCGCCTTGATATAGTGATGATGCTCTCCGAAACGGTCGAACGCCGCGCGGTCGAGCGATTCCCGATGATCGGGATGTGCCACGCTGATAATCAGACGGGCACGTTCCTGAAGCGATTTTCCGTAGAGGTTCACGGCTCCGTATTCGGTCACGAACCAGTGGACGTGCGCACGCGTCGAAACGACACCGGCACCTTCCGTCAGTACGGGCGCGATTTTGCTGATGCCCTTGTTCGTTACCGACGGCATGGCCAGAATGGCCTTTCCGCCCTGCGAACGCGAGGCACCGTAGATGAAGTCGATCTGACCGCCCACGCCCGAGTAGAACTTGGTTCCGAGCGAGTCGGCACAGATCTGTCCCGTCAGATCGACCTGAAGGGCCGAGTTGATGGCCGTCACTTTCGGATTCTGCGAGATGATGAACGGATCGTTCGTATATCCCACATCCATCATAAGCACCCCCGGGTTGTCGTCGATAAAACTGTACACGGCCTGGGTACCCATCAGGAAGGTGGACACGATCTTTCCCTTGTCGATCGCCTTGTTGCGACCGTTGATTACACCGCTTTCGACGAGCGGCAGCACGCCGTCGGCGAACATCTCGGTATGGATACCCAGATCCTTGTGCCCCTTGAGCTGCGCCAACACGGCATTGGGGATGGCTCCGATACCCATCTGGAGGCAGGCACCGTCTTCGATCAGGGCGGCGCAATGCTTTCCGATGGCCGTTTCCACTTCGTTCGGCACCGAGAAAGGCGCTTCGATCAGCGGCTCGTCGTCTTCGACGAACAGATCGATGTCCTCTACATGGAGGAACGCCTGTCCGAACGAACGGGGCACATATTTGTTGATAACGGCGATCACGGTCCGGGCGCATTCCACGGCCGCCAGCGTCGCATCCACCGACGTTCCGAGCGAAACGTATCCGTGAGCGTCCGGAGGCGACACCTGGATCATCGCCACGTCGCAGGGCAATGTACCGCTCCGGTACAGTTTCTGCGTCTCGCTCAGAAAAATAGGAATGTAATCGGCATAATTGGCCTGCGTCACTTTCCGGACATTCGACCCCACGAAAAAGGAATCGAGCTGGAAAATACCTTCGAACTCGGGCGCGGCATAAGGAGCAGGCCCCTCGGTGTGCAGATGGTGCACATGCACATCGCGGAGTTCGTTGTTGCGTCCCCTGTCGCACATGGCATTGATGAGGCATTGGGGCGCACTGGCTACGCTACTCAGATGGACATGGTCTCCGCTTTTTATCACCTTGACCGCTTCGGCGGCAGAGATGAAATTGATCTGTCTGGTCATATATGTAAGTAGTTGGTAATCGTTCCCATCGAACCGAATGCAAATTTAAACATTATTCGGAATTAAAAAAAAGGTGTTTTCGACCGATATTGACTACCTTTGCCGCACAAGGCCGGTTCGCTCCGGTCCATCGTCTATGCAACTTTTCCGAAAAGAAATACGCACCGTACATATCGTCACGGCCGGTTGCCTGCTGACGCTGCTCTATGCCCTGTTCAGCCGGGGCGTCTACCATCCGGACGAACATTTCCAGATTCTGGAATACGCCAGGATGCGCCTTTTCGGCACATCGTCCGACGAACTGCCATGGGAATACGGTCTGATGATGCGTCCCGGGTTCCAGCCGCTCATGGCCTATCTCGCAGGGCGGCTGCTGGAGGCGGCAGGGCTGTATTCGCCGTGGACGCTCGCCACGATGCTGCGTCTGCTCTCCGGCGCGTTTTCCGTCGCCGCCGTCATGGTTTTCTATCGGGAAATCCGGCAGGAACCGCAACGGGAGACGGAAGCGAAACGGATGCTCGCCCTGAGTCTGCTGCTCTGGTTCATGGCCTATACGCACGTGCGATTCAGCTCCGAGACGCTTTCGGGCAACCTGCTGCTGCTGACGACGGTCTGCTGCATGCGTTTCCGGCGCACGGGAAACGCCTCCTTCGGCTCGGGACTGCTCGTGGGGCTGCTCGCCGGCACCGCCTTCATCGTCCGCTACCAGACGGGCTTCGCACTGCTCGGACTGGGACTCTGGCTGGCCGTTTTTGACCGCAACCTGCGACGGATCGCGGGAGCCGTCATCGGAGGAACGGTCATGCTGGGCGTGGGCACGCTCTGCGACCGGTGGCTCTACGGCCGATGGACCTGCGCTCCGGTCAATTATTTCCGCGAAAACATCGTCCACGCCCATGCCGCCGGATTCGGCGTCGATCCGTGGTGGTACTACCTGACCGGCATTCCGCTCGAAGGTATCGTGCTGTTCGGGCTGCCCGTCCTGCTGGCGACCGGATGGTTCATATACAAAAATCCACGGCATCTCATCGTATGGACGATCGTTCCCTTCCTCGTCGCCCATCAGGCCGTCGGACACAAAGAGGTGCGGTTTCTGTTTCCACTGCTGCCGTTCGTCCCGCTGTTTCTGGTGCGGGCCGCGGAAAGCCTCCCCGTGCGATGGCTCCGGAGCCGGACCGCCGGCGTGCTCGGCGGCGTGCTGATCGCGCTCAATGCAGGCATCGTTCTCTACAACCTGACGGTCAGCAACACCGACACGTATTTCTATCGCATGAACGACCGTTTCTGCCGACATAAGGAAAAAGTCGTCGTGCTGAGTCTCCGGAGCGAAAAGACGTACTACGGCTATCCGGAAAACGTCATCGGACCGCGCACCGTCACGGCCCGCTTCTACATGCCGCCCGCTTTCGATTACCGCACCTTCGGCACGGCCGGGGAGCTGGGACGGCAGGCCGAACGACTGTGCCGCGAATGTACGGAAGTATATCTGCTCACCGAACAGCCCGCTCCGGCGCTTCCGGCAACGGTACGTCCCGACCGCGTCGCATGGAGTCCCTATCCCCGATGGGTCACGACCTACTTCAATTTCAACGACTGGGCGGGACTGAGCATCCGCACCAAAAACGTCTTCCGGCTCTCTCCCGCCGGGAACCGTCCTTCCGACGAGCAATAGACGGATACCGAAAACGCGAATCGGACAATAAATTTCAATTGAAATATTACCGATTGATTGAAATTTGTTATTTTTGAAACGCGTTAATCACAATCTACATTCCTTATGGAAGAAAAAGATCATTCGAGAGAACGGGACGATGTCGTCATTCGCTTTTCGGGCGACTCGGGCGACGGCATGCAGATGACCGGATCGCTTTTCACCGACACGTCCGCCTATCTGGGGAACGGCATTTCGACCTTTCCGGACTATCCCGCCGAAATACGCGCACCGCAGGGAACCGTCGCGGGCGTTTCGGGTTTTCAGGTCCATTTCGGGAGCAAACAGATCGACACTCCGGGCGATTTCTGCGATGTGCTCGTAGCGATGAATCCGGCGGCATTGCGGGCCAACGCACGCTGGCTCAAGCACGGTGCCACGGTCATCTGCGACGGCGACACCTTCAACGACAAAAGCGTGGAAAGGGCCGGATTCAAAACCCTCGATCCGATCCGCGAGCTGCACCTCGACGACTACAACGTAGTCTTCCCGCGCATGACCGACATGACGCGCGAAGCGGTACGCGAGCTGAACCTCGATCCCAAAACCGCCTCCAAGTGCAAGAACATGTTCGCGCTGGGCATCTGCTTTTTCATCTACAACCGTCCGCTGGACCATACGATCCACTTCATCAACACCAAATTCGCGAAGAAGCCGGCCGTGGCCGAAGCCAACATCCTCGCCCTCAAAGGCGGCTACAACTATGCGGCCAACACCCATGCGTTCGCCGACACCTACGAGGTGAAGCCCGCCTCGCTGCCCAAAGGCAAATACCGCAGCATCAGCGGTAACCAGGCCACGGCATGGGGACTGATGGCCGCCGCCGAAAAGAGCGGACGTCCGCTCTTCTGCGGATCGTATCCCATCACGCCCGCCACCGCCATCCTCGAGGAGCTGGCCAAACGCAAGGACCTGAACGTCAAAACGCTTCAAGCCGAAGACGAAATCGCGGGCATCTGCACGTCCATCGGCGCCGCCTTCGCAGGCAACTTCGCCGTCACCTCCACGTCGGGTCCCGGCCTTTCGCTCAAGTCCGAGGCCATCGGGCTGGCCGTAATGACCGAGCTGCCGCTGGTCATCATCAACGTACAGCGGGGCGGTCCCTCGACGGGCCTGCCGACCAAAACCGAACAGAGCGACCTGAACCAGGCGCTGTGGGGACGCAACGGCGAATGTCCGCTGGTGGTCATCGCCGCCAGCCGCCCGTCGAACTGTTTCCACTACGCCTTCTGGGCCGGCAAGATCGCCATGGAACACATGACCCCCGTGCTGATGCTCTCCGACGGATTCATCGCCAACGGATCGGAGCCATGGAGGATCCCCTCGATGAGCGACTACCCGAAAATCACGCCGCCCATCGTCACCCGGGCGCCCGAAGGAGGCTTCCAGCCTTATGCCCGCGACGAGAAACGACTCGCTCGCATGTGGGCTTTGCCCGGCACCAAAGGCGTCGAACACCGCGTGGGCGGTCTGGAAAAGCATGCGCTTACGGGCGCCGTTTCGCACGATCCGGACAACCATCAGCGGATGGTCGAGGCGCGTGCGGCCAAAGTGGCCCGCGTACAGGACTTCATTCCCAAGCAGGAAGTGGTGGGCGACAAGAAAGGCGACCTGCTGGTCGTCGGCTGGGGCGGCACCTACGGCCATCTGCTGACAGCCGTAACCGAAATGCAGAACGAGGGGCACAAAGTATCGCTGTGTCATTTCAACTTCATCAATCCGCTGCCGCGCAACGTGCGGGACATCTTCTCCCGTTTCAGAAAGATCGTCGTCTGCGAACTGAACACGGGCCAGTTCGCCAACTACCTGCGCATGAACTTTCAGGAATTCGAATACCTGCAATACAACAAGGTACAGGGTCTTCCGTTCACCGTCACGGAACTCAAACAGGCGTTCGAACGTATCTTAAACCACCGATAAGCCATGAACTGCGAAAAATACAAATACACGCCGGCCGACTTCAAAAGCGACCAGGAGGTAAAATGGTGTCCGGGATGCGGTAACCACGCCATTCTCAATTCGGTCATCAAAGCGCTTCCGCAAGTGGCCGAAGCGCTCAAGTACAAACACGAACGGTTCACGTTCGTCTCGGGCATCGGCTGCTCGTCGCGTTTTCCCTATTATATGAACACGTTCGGGTTCCACGGAATCCACGGACGGGCATCGGCCATCGCCACGGGCGTCAAGGTGGCCAACCCCAAACTGTCGGTATGGCAGGTGACCGGCGACGGCGACGCGCTGGCCATCGGAGGCAACCACTTCATCCACGCCGTGCGCCGCAACATCGATATCAACATCATGCTGTTCAACAACGAGATCTACGGCCTCACCAAAGGCCAGTACTCGCCGACCTCGAAACTGGGCAAAATCACGAAGACCTCGCCCTTCGGCACGATCGAGCATCCGTTCAATCCCGGCGAGCTCGTTCTCGGTGCCCGCGGCACGTTCTTCGCCCGCAGCATCGACGTCGAACTGAAACTGACCCAGGAATGTCTGGTAGCCGCAGCCAAGCACGACGGTACGTCGGTCGTCGAGATATTGCAGAATTGCGTCATTTTCAACGACAAGACGCACGCCGGATTCGCCCTGAACAAAGAAATCCGCGAAGAGAACACCATCACGCTCCGCCACGGCGAACGGATGATCTTCGGGAAAAACCGCGACAAGGGACTCGTGCAGATCGGCATGAAACTTATGGTCGTGCGTATCGGCGAAGGCGGCGTGACCGAAGAGGATATCCTGATCCACAACGCCCACGAACCGAACCCGGGCGTACACATGATGCTCGTCAATATGAGCTATCCGAAATACCCGGTCGCACTGGGCGTCATCCGCGACGTACCCGACCACACCTACGACGACAACATCGTGGACCAGCTGCAGTCTATCCGCGAGAAATCGAACATCCGCTGCGTGGACGACCTGCTCAACAGCGGCGAAACGTGGGAGATCGAGTAACCCTCGGCACACCGTCGAAATAAAGGGAGCGGCCGATAATCCGGCCGCTCCCTTTATATTTTCGACTTTCGACACGGCATTGCCGGTCATTCCGCCGACCGTCTACGAAGCCCCTTCGAAATCCTCCGACGAACCGACACGCCGTGGCTTGCGATTCGCAACCGCGAACGGCAACGGCGGAACCCGAAACTCTCGGCCGCGTCTTCCGAAGTACGACATCGTATGATTCTCAATATCCCGATATCCGTCGCGCCTTGCGTCCAGGCAATCCACCTAACCCATTGTACAACAGAACCATCCCCACAGGCACTCAGGCGAGGTACAGTATCGGCCAGAAATTCCGGAGCCGCGCTGCCTGACACCGGCTATTTTCTGGGACGAATACCGATCCGGGCAAGCGTACGGTCGATGATTCCGTTGATTTCCGGCGATATTCCCGACCCGTATACCGCCCCGCCGAAGAGCAGGGACACGACCGCCGTCCGCAGCGACGCATCGACGAAGAAACCGCCCGTCCGGGGCCACAGCGACGAGAGGCCGATCAGCGCCGCCGTCAGCCCCACGACGCCCAGATCGCGCCATGCGCAAGGCTGGATACCGAAGAAACGCCGGACCGACACGACGCGGACGACGTTGTAGACCAGCACCGTGGTCATCGTGGCCAGCGCAGCGCCGTTCATCCCGTAGCGGGGAATAAGCAGTGCATTGGTCGCCACGGTGAGTCCCACGAGCAGCAGCGAGAACAGAAAATCGTATCGGTATTTTTTCGACGTGACGAGTACGGTGCCGTTCAGTCCCGAATACATATCGACGATGCGTCCCAGTCCGAGAAACAGAAATACCCAGCGGCCCGAGGCATAGGCGGCCGGCATCAGCGAAAAGATATTGCCGAGATTGACCCAGATCGCCAGAAACAGATAGCACCCCACGATGAGTCCGGCCAGCGAAGCCTGACGCGAAATGCGGCGCAGGCCATCCATATCGCGCTCTTTCCACAGGTTCGTCACCACCGGCGTGGCCACTTTGACGATAGAACGGTAGGGCGTAAGCATCGCCGCCACCATATAGGCCATCGTCGTGTAGACGGCCCCCTCGGCCAATCCCTGCATGCCGGCCAGCATCGACTGGTCGATCACCGGCACGATGTACATCGACGTGCCGCCCAGATACTGCCACAGGCCGTAGACGCCTGCCACCGAAACCAGTCGCCGCACCCGGGGCGAGAAGACCGGGCGCCAATCGACCTGTCCCGTCCCCAGCGTATAGAGCAGCAGGATGAGCGTCGGTACGAAATAGATCAGCACGTACCCCGCCACGAACTGCCGGAAATCGATCGTACCCAGCGCATAGAGCGAAATTTCGGCCGTAATGAGCAGCCGCAGCAGCACCTCGTAAACGAAAGACGACACGACCGTCCGGTTCAGCGCCTGAAGCCACGAGGTGAAGAAGTTGAAAAACAACGTCGTCAGCCCCAGCGGAATCAGCAGCAGGCAATACTGCGACAACAACGGCGACTTGCGGGCGTAATATTCGGTCACGGGATCGCGCAGCAGCAGGAACAGGACCGTGAAGAGCACGAACCCCGCACTCACGCCCAAAGCCGACCAGAAGAACAGCCCGTTGTGCCGGCGGTCGGGCGTCCGGAAATAGGGGAAAAACTTGACGACGGCCGAATTGACACCCAATGCGGAGAACTGGGCGTACATCGTGGCCAGCGCGACAAGGATATTGGCCAGCCCTACCTGTTCCTCGCTCAGAAAGTTGGGAAGCAGAAGGATCTTGTTTACATACCCCACGACGATCCCCAGATAGGAAAGCACCGTGATGGCTATACTGTTGCGTTTGACGATACCCACAGCCGGACGAATTTGGCGCAAGATACGAAAAATGCGCATGACTTTCGAATCGACCGTCGGTGGCAGGATACCGCCGCCGTGCCGACACCGCTCCGTGCATGAACGCCTCGCCCCGACCGGCCTACGACGCCCGCTGCCGAAGCCCGCAAGCGACCTCTACCATACGGCCGGACCGCGGACGATTGCGGTCGGACAGGAAACGCCGGCGCATACAGCCAGCCGCAGAAAGACGAAATGCGGAGCGCAAATGACGCTCCGCACCTCGTGCAAAAATCTTTTTACCGGCAGGTTTACATCCGCTCCGGCACCTCGATGCCGAGCAGCTCCGTGGCCGAAGCGAGGATGCGAGCCACCGTAGCTGACAGCATGAGACGCAGAGCCTGTTTGGCCGCATCGTCCTCGCGGAGAATCGGGAAATCGTGGTAGTAACCGTTGTACGCCTTGGCCAGCTCGTAGGCATAGGCGGCGATCACGGCCGGGGAGAATGTCGCCGCGGCCTGCGCCACGACCGACGGATAGTCGGCCAACATCTTGACCAGAGCGATCTCCTCGCCCGCGAGCGGCGCACCGCCGATCTCACCGGAAAGGACGATGCCCTTGTCGGCCGCCTTGCGCAACACGGATTTGATCCGGGCATAGGTATACTGGATGAACGGTCCCGTATTGCCGTTGAAGTCGATCGACTCGCGCGGGTCGAAGAGCATCGTCTTGCGCGGATCGACTTTCAGAATGAAATATTTCAGCGCTCCGAGTCCCACCTTGCGGCTGATCTCGGCGGCTTCGGCTTCGGTCATATCGTCGAACTTGCCCAGCTCCTGCGACATTTCGCGGGCCGTATCGACCATCCCGGCGATCAGGTCGTCGGCATCCACGACCGTCCCTTCGCGCGATTTCATCTTGCCTTCGGGCAGCTCCACCATACCGTAGGAGAGGTGGGTGATGTGATCGGCCCATGCGTAGCCCAGCTTGCCGAGGATGAGTTTGAGCACCTGGAAATGGTAGTTCTGCTCGTTGCCCACCACATAGATCATGTCGTCGAGCTTCTCCTCCTCGAACCGCGTCAGCGCCGTACCGAGGTCCTGCGTCATGTAGACCGACGTTCCGTCGCCGCGCAGCAGCAGTTTCTGGTCGAGTCCGTCGGCCGTCAGGTCGCACCACACCGAGCCGTCCTCCTTGCGGAAGAACACGCCCCGGGCCAGTCCATCCTCGACGAGCGATTTGCCGAGCAGGTAGGTCTGCGATTCGTAGTACACCTTGTCGAAGCTCACGCCCATATCGCGGTACGTCTTGTCGAAACCATCGTAGACCCATCCGTTCATCGTCTCCCACAACGAATAGACTTCTGCGTCGCGGGCCTCCCATTTGCGGAGCATCGCCTGCGCCTCTTTGATAATAGGCGCCTCTTTCTTGGCCGTCTCCTCGTCCATGCCGCCGGCCATGAGTTCCTTGATCTCGGCCTTGTAAGCTTTGTCGAAAGCCACGTAGTAGTCGCCTACCAGATGGTCGCCCTTCTTGCCCGACGAGGCGGGCGTCTCGCCGCCGCCGAACTTCTGCCAGGCCAGCATCGACTTGCAGATATGGATCCCCCGGTCATTGACCAGATTGACCTTGATGACTTTGTTCCCGGCGGCTTCCAGAATCTTCGACACCGAATAACCGAGCAGGTTGTTGCGCACATGGCCCAAATGGAGCGGCTTGTTCGTATTGGGCGACGAATATTCGACCATGATCGTCCGCCCCGTAGGAGCGCCCATACCGTAACCGGATGCGGCGACAATTTCGCTCAGGCGACCGCGCCAGAACGCCTCGCTCAACGAAATGTTCAGAAATCCCTTTATGACGTTGAACGTCTCGACCTCCGGAACGGCCGCCCGGAGCGCCTCGCCGATTTCGTTGGCCGTGGCCTCGGGATTCTTGCGGCTGAGCTTCAGCAGGGGGAACACGACGAGCGTCGCATCGCCCTCGAATTCCTTGCGGGTCTTCTGAAGCTGAATCTGTTCGGGTGCCACCTCGCCGTAGAGCGACGTCACGACGGGGAGCAGCTTCTGCTGCAAAAACTGTTCGATATTCATAATTTGACGTTCGTAATTTCAGAATGATGACAAAGATACGTATTTTTGCCGATCAAAACGCAAAAACATGCGCATCGCCGGTATCGATTTGGGAGACAAGCCGCTTTTTCTGGCACCGATGGAGGACGTGACCGATCCTTCGTTCCGCTGGATATGCAAGAAGTTCGGGGCCGACATGGTCTACACCGAATTCGTCTCGTGCGACGGCCTGATCCGCGACGCGGCCAAAACGGTGGCCAAACTCCGCATCTACGACTACGAACGCCCGGTGGGCATCCAGCTCTACGGCAACGAAATCGAGCCGATGGTCGAAGCCGCCCGCGTGGCCGAGGCGGCGGGACCCGACCTGATCGACATCAATTTCGGGTGCCCCGTGCGCAAAATCGCCGGACGGGGTGCCGGCAGCGGCATGATGCGCGACATACCGAAGATGGTCGAAATGACGCGCCGCATCGTCGAGGCGGTCTCGCTGCCCGTAACGGTCAAGACCCGGCTGGGCTGGGACGAGGAGAGCAAACCCATCGTCGAAATCGCCGAACGGCTTCAGGACGTGGGTATCGCGGCGCTGACCGTCCACGGACGCACACGGGCACAGATGTACCGGGGCGAGGCCGACTGGACGCTCATCGGCGCGATCAAGGAGAATCCCCGCATGCGGATCCCCATCGTCGGCAACGGCGACATCCAGTCGGCGGAAGGCGCTGCGGAAGCCTTCGCACGCTACGGCGTAGACGGCATCATGATCGGCCGGGCCACATACGGACGCCCGTGGATCTTCCGCGAAATCCGCCACTTCCTCTCCACCGGCGAACGACTCCCGCAACCGTCGGTCCGGGAACGAGTGGAACTGGCCAAGCTCCACTTCGCCAAATCGCTCGAAGTCAAAGGCGAGAAGGTCGGCGTACTGGAAATGCGGAGACACTTCTCATGCTACTTCAAAGGGCTGCCCGACTTCAAGGCCACTCGGCTCAAACTCGTCACGCTGACCGATCCGGAGGCCATCACGGCCACGCTCGACGACATCGCCCGGATATGGGGCGACTTCGACACGTCGGAGATAATCCCCCGGCCGCTCTCCCACGACGTATAAGGACGAGAGTCGGCTTTCCCGGTCCGACCGCAGGCCGGCGGACACGAGCGGCCCCGTATCCGGACCGAACCCTACCCGCTTTTTCAAACAAACAAGTTTTCTTCCGTCGCGGGAGCTTCCGCGACCGGCCGCATGGCACCGACGATCCGCATCGTTTCCCTCCGGGTCGGAAGACGAAAAGGCCATCCGATACCCGACCGCCCGACACGCCGCGATCCGATTCCCCTGTTCCACCCGAACGCTCCGGATACAGCGGGCGGCCCGTCCCCGTTCTTTCATACCATACCGGACAAAAATCCCGCGCGAACGGCGAGCCGAAGCGGCACGGGAAGCGCAGGCACGAACGATGCGGAAGGTATGGGGAGGTGCGGGAAGCGCCGCAAAGACACCGGCACCCTCCCCTTTCCGCACGACGTTCATCGCGGCGGTTCCGCACCGTGGCGGGCGAAAAACAAACGATCCGCCGGATCGTCCCCCGCCCCACACCGGTGCATCCCTGCACGTCCGCCCTCCCCGGATCGCAAGGAAATCGACACGCCGTCCGTCCGCATCCGGAGGGTCGCGGATGCGGACGGACGACGACAAAAAAAGAGGACGACCGTCGTTCCGGCCGCCCTCCGGGCTTTGTCCGTTTCCGCAGGAAGGTCCTGCGAAAGCGCGTTTACGATTTCGACTGACGCTTGCGTTCGGTCTCGTCGAGAATGATCTTGCGCAGGCGGATGGACTTGGGCGTCACTTCGACGTATTCGTCCTCTTTGATGTACTCGAGCGCCTCCTCGAGCGAGAAAATGACGGGCGGAGCGATGGACACCTTGTCGTCCGAACCGCTCGCACGCATATTCGTGAGTTTCTTGGACTTGGTCAGGTTGATGACGATATCGTCCGCACGGGTGCTCTCGCCCACGACCTGTCCGGCGTAGATTTCGTCCTGAGGCGAGACGAAGAACGTGCCGCGGTCCTGAAGCTTGTTGATCGCATAGGCATAGGCCGTACCGGTCTCCATGGCGATCAGCGAACCGTTCTGCCGCATTTCCATATCGCCCTTGTAGGGTTCGAAGCCCTTGAGCCGGTGCGACATGACCGCTTCGCCGGCCGTGGCCGTGAGCAGATTGCTCCGCAGGCCGATGATGCCGCGCGAAGGTATTTCGAACACGATCCGCTGACGGTCGTGTATCGTGGCCATATCCATCATCGTTCCCTTGCGTTTGGTCACGAGTTCGATGGCGCGTCCCGAATACTCCTCGGGAATATCGATGGTCAGCTCTTCGACCGGCTCGCATTTCTGTCCGTCGATCTGCTTGATGATGACCTGCGGCTGTCCGACCTGCAACTCGTAGCCCTCGCGGCGCATCGTCTCGATCAACACCGAGAGGTGCAGCACACCGCGGCCGTAGACGACGAAGCTGTCGGACGAGGCGCCCGGCTCCACGCGCAGCGCGAGGTTCTTTTCCAGCTCGCGGTCGAGCCGTTCCTTGATGTGGCGCGAGGTGACGTACTTGCCCTCCCGGCCGAAGAACGGAGAATCGTTGATCGTGAAGAGCATACTCATCGTCGGCTCGTCGATGGCGATGGGTTCGAGCGGTTCGGGATTTTCGAAATCGCAGACCGTATCGCCGATCTCGAAGCCCTCGATGCCGACCAGCGCACAGATCTCGCCGCACTCGACGCTCTCCACCTTGGCCTTGGCCAGTCCGTCGAAAACCATCAGCTCTTTGATCCTGGTTTTGACCATCGTCTTGCCGTCGCGTTTGGCCAGCGTCACGGGCATGCCCGAACGGAGCGTGCCCCGCGTGAGTTTACCCACCGCGATCCGGCCCACGTAAGGCGAATATTCGAGCGAGGTGATGAGCAGCTGAGGCGTTCCCTCCTTCACTTCGGGAGCGGGGATGTTATCGATGATGGCATCCAGCAGCGGCGTGATGTCGTTGGTGCGCTCTTTCCACACATAGGACATCCAGCCCTGTTTGGCACTGCCGTAGATCGTCACGAAATCGAGCTGGTCTTCGGTCGCATCGAGCGTGAACATCAGATCGAACACCTGTTCGTACACCTCCTCGGGACGGCAGTTCGGCTTATCGACCTTATTGACCACGACGATCGGTTTCTTGCCCAGCGCGAGCGCCTTCTGGAGCACGAACCGAGTCTGCGGCATCGTTCCTTCGAACGCATCGACGAGCAGCAGCACGCCGTCGGCCATGTTGAGCACGCGCTCCACCTCGCCGCCGAAATCGGAGTGGCCCGGGGTGTCGATGATATTGATCTTGTAACCGCGATAATTGACCGATACGTTTTTGGACAGGATCGTGATGCCCCGTTCGCGTTCGAGGTCGTTGTTGTCCAGAATCAGCTCGCCGGTTTTTTCGTTGTCTCGGAAAAGATTGCCCTGAAGAATCATCTTATCGACCAGCGTCGTCTTGCCGTGATCGACATGGGCGATAATCGCAATATTGCGTATTTTTTGCATGGAATGATATTTAGTGGCGGCAAAGGTACGAAATAAAATTTATCTTTGTGCCCGGACCGCACATATTAACGCACAGGGAATAATGAAGCAAGTGATTGAGGTTAAACGCACAGGGGGAGACGCCTCGCGGGTGGTCATCGGCGAGACGCTCCGTTCGCTGGACGACTACCTGCCTCAGGGCGCCAAAACGATCGTCATCACTGACGCCAATATCCACCGCCGTTACAAGGAGATCATCAACCGGTACGACTACTGCCTGATCGGCATGGGCGAGACGATCAAGACGCTCGCTACGGCCGACAAGCTCTACGGCGAGCTGTTGGAACGGGGCGCCGACCGTTCGACGTTTCTGGTCGGTATCGGAGGCGGCATCGTCACCGACATCACAGGCTTCGTGGCTTCGACCTACATGCGGGGACTGCGTTTCGGCTTCGTGGCCACCACGCTGCTCGCACAGGTGGACGCCAGCGTGGGCGGCAAGAACGGCGTCAATTACGAAGGTTATAAGAACATCGTGGGCACGTTCAACCAGCCCGACTTCGTACTCTGCGACCTGTCGATGCTCGACACGCTGCCCGAACGCGAGTTCCGGGCCGGACTGGCCGAGATCGTCAAGGCGGGTCTGATCGCCGACCCGACGCTGTTCGGACTTTTCGAGCGACATTCGTTCGAGGAGTTCCGTACCGACCGCGCCCTGCTCACCGAAGCCGTCACGCGGGCCGTCCGTGTCAAGACCGATATCGTGGAACGCGACGAACGGGAGAGCGGCGAACGCCGCAAGCTGAATCTGGGCCACACCTTCGCCCATGCCATCGAAAAATGCGGCCACGAATTCCTGCACGGCGAAGCGGTGGCCATCGGCACGGCGATGATCGCACGGCTGTCGGCGCGAATGGGCATGCTCTCGCAAAAAGACGCCGCCCGCATCGAGCAGGTACTCGTCCGGATGGGCATGCCTGTCGAATCGGGCATCGACATCAAAAAGCTGATCCGCGCCCTCAAATTCGACAAAAAGAAAGAGGCGGCATCGGTCGGCTTCGTACTGCTCGGAGGCATAGGCGACTGCGAAATCCGCCGCATGGACTTCGACGAAATCGACCGCCTGCCCGAAACGATCGGATAGAAGTCCCCGGAGCCGGATTCCGCGATCATACGACCGAAAAGGGGGACCGACTCGTGTTTACAGACCGACAACGCGAATCCGCCGAGCGGAAACAGAGGGGAAAGATTCCGGTCCGGACACCGAACCACGACCGCGGGCGACATCGGCCGGGCCTGGAATTCCGTCGTCGAAGCAGAGAAGGCCGAAAGGCATATCCGTTTTCCGGAAACCCTCCGCCGGCAATACGACAGCACGTCACTCCTACTCTCACGAGAATCTATGGAAGCAAGAATCATCGACCCGACCGAATGGGATCGCAGGGAATACTTCGACCATTTCGCCGCACTGGACGATCCGTTCTTCAGCGTCACGGTCCCTACGGACGTCACACGACTCTACGACAGGGCCAAAGCACAGGGCGACTGGTTCTACGTCCGCTATCTGCACGCCATTCTGCGGGCCGTCAATCAGATCGAGGAGTTCCGTTACCGGATCGACGGCGAAGGGCGCATCGTCCTGTTCGACCGCATCCACCTTTCGCCCACCGTCGGCCGCCCGGACGGCAGTTTCGGTTTCGGACGGTTCGACTACGACCCCGACTACGAGACATTCCGCCTCGGCGCCCGACGGGAAACCGACCGCGTGCAGGCCGGACGCGGCCTGATGAAACGCTCCGGCCCGCCGCGCATCAACACGATCCACTCGACCGCCCTGCCGTGGATGCGGTTCTCCGCTCTCGACCATCCGGGCGACCGAGGCCACAGGAACGGCATCATGTCCATGGCCACCGGAGCAGGAGAACCGGGCGAATCAGTCTTCACTTCATTCGTCGTTTTTTCCGCTTTTGGTTTCTTT
>UROX01000024.1 GCA_900549685.1 uncultured Alistipes sp. | reverse complement strand
GAGCAGGGTTTTCACCTTTTCGATGTCCTTGCGCACTTCGTCGATGTTGCGGGCTTTGCCGGGATAGTTACCGGTAGCCTGGATACCGCCGGAGAGCTGTCCGTCGGGGTTTTCGAAACCTGTCACGTCGTCGGTCTGCCAGCAGTGCAGCGACAGGGATACTTTGGCGATCTGTTCGAGCACGGCATCGGTATCGACGCCGATTTCGGCATAGCGCGCTTTGGCGGCTTCGTAGGCTTTCAGAATCTGAGCTTCTTTCATGGTTATCAGTTTTAGTGTAAAAGATTTGTAATTATTGTCTTTTCGAGGAAGCCGCCTCCGGAGGGACGCACCCTCCGGAGGCGGCCGGTCCGTATTCGATTATCCGATCATGTGTTTGATCTTGTCGTAAGCCTCGTTCCATGCGTCGGTGTCTTCCGGCGTGAACGTTTCGATTTCGATGGCCTCGCCGATCATGTTACGCATTTCCTGCAGCGAACCCACGCAGCCGGCCGCACGGGCCTGGAGCATGATGTTGCCGATGGCCGTACCTTCGGACGGACCCGCTACGACGGTAACGCCGGTGGCATTGGCCGTGAACTGGTTGAGCAGACGGTTCTTGGCACCGCCGCCGATGATGTGCAGTTTTTCGATGGGGAACGGCGCGAGCGAGCGGAACTTGTCGAGCACGTTCTTGTATTTGAGCGCGAGGCTCTCGAAGATGCAGCGGATCAGCTCGGAATGGTTGCGGGGAACCTTCTGACCCGTCTTGGTGCAGAATTCCTTGATCGCCGCGATCATGCTCTTGGGGTTGGCGAACGCTTCGTTGTCGGGATCGATGAACGACTGGAACGGAGCGGCGTCGCGGGCCATCTTGACGATTTCGGGATAGGTGTATTCGACGGCCTCTTTCTTCCATTCCTTGATGCACTGTTCGAGAATCCACATCCCGGTGATGTTCTTCAGCAGACGGGTCGTGCCTTCCACACCGCCTTCGTTGGTGATATTGAGGCTGGAAGTCTCTTCGGTGATGATCGGATCCTTGACCTCGATACCCATCAGCGACCACGTTCCGGAACTCAGGTAGGCGAATTTCTCGTCCTTGGCGGGAACGGCAGCCACGGCCGAGGCGGTATCGTGTCCGGCGACAGCCACGACGGGCAGCTTGCCCAGACCGGTTTCGGCAGCCAGCGTATCGGTCAGATGGCCGATCACGTGACCCGGCATGACGATCTGTCCGAAGAGTTCGGGATCGACGCCCATCTTTTCGAGCAGCGACTTTTCGAACTGTTTGGTCCGGGGGTTGAGAATCTGGGACGTCGAAGCGATCGTATATTCGACCACTTTCTTACCGGTGAGCATATAGCTCAGTGCATCGGGAATGAACAGCGCCTCCTTGGCGGCTTTGAGCAGCGAGGAGTTGTCGCGTTTCATCGCGTAGAGCTGGTAGAGGCTGTTGAAGTTCATCACCTGGATACCGGTGGCCTCGTACACCTCTTTGCGGGGAACGATCTTTTCGAAATATTCTTCAGGAGCGCCCACGGTGTGCGGATCGCGGTAGGCATAGGGCATGCCCAACATCTGACCGTCTTCGCCCAGAAAAGCGAAATCGACGCCCCACGTATCGATACCGATCGAGGTGATCTCCACGTCTTCCTTCGCGGCGGCGACCATGCCGGCCTTGAGGTGTTCGTAGAGCGAGTAGATATTCCAGTAGAAATGCCCGTTCAATTCGAGAATCTGGTTGGGGAAGCGGGTCAGTTCCTTCATCTGGAGCTTGCCCTCGTTGAGCGTTCCGAGGATCGAGCGGCCGCTCGTGGCCCCGAGGTCGAACGCGAGAAACGAAATCTGTTTCATTTTATTCGGTTTTGGTTTTAAGTTTCGTGCATCGGACCGGCCTCTCCGAAGCGGTTTTTCTCTCCGCATCCGCCGTCCCCGAGAAGCGTTTCGGTTACGGAAATGAACCATCGCGACTTCTCCGATAACAAATTTACGGAAAAATGAAGAACGGACGATGAAAATAATGATATAAAAATTGTGTTTTTTGATACCATCCTTTTCATCGCCCGTTCACACATTACAGGCGCAACGTCCCGAACGGACGCCTATTTCAGCACCTTCACGCCTTTAGGCGCTTCGATCTTGGATTTGACCGAACCGTCGGCCTGTTTGTCGTGGCGCACCTTGATCACGCCGTAGGGCGTGGGTACCGTACCTTCGACCCATTGCAGATCGCCCAGATGGGGTTCCACCTTCACGACTTTGCAGCCCGGTTCCACGATCTGCACACCCAGCACGTATTCGCTCAACCAGGCCGTGGGACCCGAAGCCCATCCGTGGGCGAGGCTGTGACGATACCCTTTGTAGCAGTAGTCGCCGTAGGTACGGTGCACATCCACCTTGCCGGCGGGCGTCAGCTCGTCGATGCGGGCGGCGTTCTTCATCCAGTCGATGTCGAAATCTTCCCAGAACGTCGTAGCGCCCAGATCGAGCATGCCGCCCCAGTAATCTTTCATATTTTTGATCGCCCCGGCATAGTCGCCGGCCAGGCCCTGCGCCTGCAACATATAGTAGCCGTAGAAAGTCGAGAATTTGTGCGCTCCGCCCACTTTGAGCACTTCGTCGTTGGCTTTCTGAGCGGGGATGATGCCAGAGAGAGCGATGAGCGCGGCGGACTGCTTGGAGGTCGTGTAGTCGGGCACGATCTTTTTCATGCGGGCCGCCGTCTCCGTACACTGAGCGGCAAGGTCCTTGTCGCCCAGCGCGTCCAGCATTTCGGCACCGGCTTCGAAAGTCATCAGCATCAGCGCATGCAGACCCGCATCGACGGCTTTCTGGTCCTCGCTGGTCGGCCAGTCGAGGAAGCGTCCGCCGCCGTCGAGATGCTCGCGGCCTTCGGCATCCACTTTCGACATCAGAATCTTGAGCAGGTCGCTCAGGTAGGCCTGCTGCTCGCGCAGATAGTTCAGGTCGCCGCGGTACTTATAGTAATCGCGGTGGATGAGCACCCACCACAGCGAGTAGGAGCACATGCCGTTCATCCAGCCCGGCAGCGGAGTTTCGTCGCGGGCGAAGTCCAGTCCGCGCGAGAGAGCCTCGTTGTCGCCGAAGACGGCCAGTGCCGTGCGGACTTCGGGATGCAGGTCGCCGAGCCATACCAGACGGTCACGCTTGGGCGCTTCGACAAGATATTCCTGCAGGTTCAGATGCAGCGTATAGGCTCCCGTCATCCAGATGCTGTCCACACGCGGATCGCTCGAACGGAACGACCCGAGGTAGGGCACGTCGCGATAGAGCAGGCTGGCGCGGATCTCCTTGATGGGCAGTTCCACGTCGTCTTCAAGCATGTCGATGCGCACGAAGCGGAAACCGGAGTTACCTACCTCGCACACGCCCAGCCACGGAAGTTCGATCGTATAGTCGCGCATGGCGTGGTCGTTCGTCGCACCGTTCTCTTCGGTAATGTTGCACATGGCCTCGCCGGTGGATTCGCCCAGACGGACGCGGATCTTGACCGGCTTGGTGGAAGCGCGGATGCAGGTCACGAACTGCAATCCGCCGTGGACCTCACGACCGAAGTCGAGCAGGATCGAGGGACGTTTGCCCTCCTTGCTCGTGAAGACGGTTCTGGGCGTATTGGCCGTCGTGGCCTGGCCGTTGCCCTGCAGGAGCAGGTTCTCGGCGCCGGAAATCAGATCGCCGTTCTGCGTCCATACGATACGGACAGGCGAGATATAGGCGCGGGTCCGGGTATCGAATTGCGCCTTCTCGGCCACATCCTTCGGGAATACGGGAGGCAGGTTGCCTTTGCCCATCGGCTGCGCCGCAAGCGCCGCGGTGTACATCGTCAATGCACAGATCAACAGTTTTTTCATTTCGTTCGGTTTACGTTTGGTTGAATTGGATTATTTGGTTTTGAGTACATACGTTCTGGCACCCGAACCCGTGTCAGGGATTTTCACGAAATTTCCTTCGCGCGAAGTCCCCGTCACAGGGCGGCCCTCCTCGGTCAGTTCGTAATCGCGTACCGTAGAAGATAACGGCAAAAAGACGTCGGCCCGCATGTTGGCGGGAATATCGACCTGCAGGACGAATACCGAAGAATCGTTCTCGAATGCGACGCCGATGTCGCCCCGCACCGACGGCATACGCAGCGAGGCAGAGCGCAGTCCGCCCGGACAGGGCCGGATCTCGACGCGGGCATAACCGGCCTCGACGGGTTTGACGCCCATCAGCTGCCGGGGTATGACGTTGGCGGGAGCGGCTCCCCAAGCATGATTCCAGTCCTGATTGGGCTTATACCGGTCGGCCCACGCCTCCATCGAGACGGTGGAACCGGACCGGATCATATTGTACCAGCTCCGCTCGGCGTCGGAGCGCATCAGATCGAGCGCATAAGCGTCTTCGCCCGCGGCATAGAGCGCGTCGAGCAGGAACTGCGCTCCGTAGACGCTGCACGCCATGCCGCGCGAACGGACGAAACGGGCGACCGAAGGGACGTGTCGCTTCTCCACCATGCCGAAACAGAGCGGAAACATATTGGCATGGAGCGAACAGTGATCGGTCCCCACCCCGTCGCGGTACGCGCCCGCCCTGCGGTCGAACAGCTGCCGGTTGAAACGGTCCAGAAGCGTCCGCGCCGCGGCATCGTATCCGGCGGCATCGTCGTCCCGGCCGAGCAGCCCGGCGATGCGGGCCATCGTCCGAAGCGCTTCGTAATGATAGGCATTGGCCACCGTATTGACGTCCCTGAAGACGAATCCGTCGGTCTCGCCGCCCTCGGCCTTGCCCAGTCCGAGAATTCCCGTATGGGGCCAATCGACGATCGTCCGCAGTTTCTGTCCCGACAGACCGATCGAGGCATGAAACTGAGGAGTCTGCGCCTCGTCGGTCACACGGATGAAACCGTCCTCGCCGGCGAGCGCCCGGAGCGTACGGCATCCGAGCCGGTCGTAGTAACGTTCCAATGCCCGGCGGTCGCCGGTATAGAGATAGTCGTTCCATGCGATGAGAACCGACTGCATAATCCACTCCGTAGGCCATGTGGCATGGTCGAGCAGGTACTCGTGGCTGCGGCGCGCCATCGTGAACTCGCGGTCCACGCAATAGTGCGCCAACTGGTTGATGAGCGCATCGGCCTCGTAGGGAATCCGCTCACGGTCGCCATCCACGTACAGACCGGCGAAAGAGGTCGCCTCGATGGAATACCGGCACATTTCCCATACGCGGTCGAGCGTCGTATCGGAACTCGCGAAACGGGCGGCCCGGTCGTCGAACGGATAATGCACGCTGCGGCGGCACACGTCCGTCACGTTCCGCGGATCGGTCCCTTCGACCTCGCAGTAACGGAACGGATAGACCTCGCCCGTCTGCGACGGCATGAGAACGGCACTGCCGGCCGTATTGCGGCCGTCGGCAGGAATCGCGAGCGTATAGGTACGACATCCGGGCAACAGAGCGATGCGCTGCGAGAGAAAGCGCCGGCTTCCGCCGGGAGCGGGATCGATCCGCCCTTCGCGCAGGCATTCGCCCAAACGGACGACGAGCGTATCGGTTCCCGTTTCGGAACGGACCGTCAGATCGATCTGCCCGAACGCGGCACGGCCGAAATCGACGAAAACCGCTCCGTCGTCGAGCGCCCGGCGTACGACGGGCCGGTCGGTCCGTTTCTCGAGCGGATAGGCGGGCGTGGCATAGTCCGACAGGGCGGAAGCCGTGCGGAATGCGCGGACGGCCGACCACGGCTGAAGCGTCCCGTTGTTGGCCGTGCGGACCTTCCAGTAATATACGGTCGAAGGCCGCAGCTCCCTGCCGTCGTATTCGACCGCCACGCTGCGGTCCGAAGCCACGTCCCCGCTGTCCCACATATCGGCACTGTCGCAGGCGAGCAGTTCCGCAGAGGTGGCCACCAATATGCGATAGGCGGTCTGCATCACGTCCCGGCGGTCGTCCTCGACCTGCCAGCCCAGCACGGGCCTGCGGCTCGCAATCTCTACGAACTCGACCGGCTCCGCTTTCGGCACGTCGGACAATGCCGCCTGCGTCGGACAGCCGCCGATCCACACCCTGTCGGTATGTTCGACCAGATCGGTCGTCAGTCGCGAGGGCGCCCCGGCACGCAACGGCGACAGAGGCCCCATAACGGCGAGCAGTATAAAAACAGACAACCGGTTTCTTTTCATATCGGGACATTCGGGACGGCACGTGCCGTCCCCGTATCTACATAAGCGATCACGTATTATATCGCCATCGGAAACTGCGGCGGCAGTTTTCCTCCGCATTTTCCAGCCGGGTCTTCCTCTGCCGCAAAAAGGCAGGGATGCGATCCGGCCAGTCGCCGCATCGGTTTTCCGTCGGCACACCAAAGCATATAATCGCATTTACAAAATAAACAATCATTCCGCAATATTGCAAATTCTGCCCCGCCGGCAGGGAGGCCGCCCCGCTCCGGAACGGGTCCGATCCGGAACGGTTTTCGCATTTATTTTTTACCTTTACCCTCCCGAGACGAAACATTTCCGGTCCGATCCGGAACACGACATACAGTAAAAACATGAAAAATCTATTTTGCGTAAAAGACCGCGTCGTCGTCATCACCGGGGCGACCGGCGTACTGGGACGTCCGATGGTGCTCCATTTCGCGGAGCAGGGCGCCCGGGTGGTCTTCATGGGCCGCCGGCCCGAAGCGGGACAGGCGATCGAGGACGAAGCCTCCGGAGGAGAAGGCAGCGCCGAGTTCATCGCCTGCGACGTGCTGGACAAAGAACAGATCGAAGCGGCCTACGCCCGGATCATGGAGCGGTACGGACGCATCGACGTACTGATCAACGGCGCCGGAGGCAACATGCCCGGAGCGACGGTGGCTCCCGACAAAACGATTTTCGACCTGAACATCGACGCATTGCGCGGCGTGGTGGACCTCAACCTGTTCGGCACCGTACTCCCCACGCTCGTCTTCGCCCGCGCGATGAGCGAGACCCGCAGCGGCTCGATCATCAACATCGCGTCGGAATCGGCGCTGCGACCTCTGAGTCGCGTGGCGGGCTACGGCGTGGCCAAAGCGGCAGTGGTGAACTTCACCAAATACCTCTGCGGCGAACTGGCGCTCAAGTACGGCGACGGAATCCGCGTGAACGCCATCGCGCCGGGATTTTTCCTCACCGAACAGAACCGGACGCTGCTCACCCACCCCGACGGCAGTCCGACGCCGCGGGCGGAAGCCATTCTCCGACATACGCCGTTCGGACGGTTCGGCCGCCCCGAAGAACTGCTCGGTACGCTGCAATGGCTCGCCAGCGATGCCTCGCGCTTCGTTTCGGGTACGGTCACGGTCATCGACGGAGGTTTCGATGCCTTCTCGATCTGATCCGACGCAGACACGATATTCCATAATAAAAGACGATCATATACTCGATTACCGACCTTACGATCCGCAATCGGGCCGCATCTCCGGACCGCCCCGGACGCAACCCGAAGTCTGCGGCAGGAGACGGCGCTTCGAAACAGATTGTCGCATGATTGAAAAACGACAGGCCGGAGCCGCACGGACCTTCCGGCCGAAAACAGAATCTATGATACATCTTTGCAAACAATCGTGGCGCTGGTACGGTCCCTCCGACCCGGTGGGTCTGTGGGACATCCGGCAGGCTGGAGCGACGGACGTCGTCACGGCACTGCACCACATTCCCAACGGAGAGGTGTGGAGCATCGAAGAAATCCGCCGCAGGCAGGACGAAGTGGCCGCCGCGGGACTGGTGTGGAGCGTCGTGGAGAGCGTTCCGGTCCACGAACAGATCAAAACGCGCACGGGCGACTACGCCCTCTTCATCGAAAACTACAAACAGAGTCTGCGGAATCTGGCTGCCTGCGGAATCCGCACCGTCACCTATAATTTCATGCCCGTACTGGACTGGACCCGTACCGATCTGGCCTACACGCTGCCGGACGGTTCGAAGGCCCTGCGGTTCGAACGGGCGGCCTTCATGGCTTTCGACCTGTACATTCTCCGCCGGAGCGGAGCGGAAGCCGAATACTCGGAAACGGAAAAAGAGACGGCCCGCCGACGGTACGAACGAATGGACGAGGAGGAGAAAGAGCGGCTGACCCGCAACATCATCGCCGGCCTGCCGGGTGCCGAGGAGAGCTTCACGCTCGGACAGTTCCGCGATGCGCTCGCCGGATACGACCGCATCGACGCGGAACGGCTGCGCGAGAATCTGATCGCCTTCCTGCGGGAGATCGCGCCCGTGGCCGACGAGGAGGGCATCCGTCTGGCGATCCACCCCGACGATCCGCCCTACCCGATCTTCGGTCTGCCCCGCATTCTGAGTACGGCCGAAGATTTCCGCACGCTCATCCGGGCCGTACCCTCCCCGTCGAACGGGCTGTGTCTCTGCACCGGTTCGTTCGGTGTGCGAAGCGACAACGAGCTGGCCGCCATGATGCGCGAATTCGGAGACCGGATCGGCTTCGTCCATCTGCGCAGCACACAGCGGGACGAGAAGGGCAACTTCTTCGAAGCCAACCACCTCGAAGGCGATGTGGATATGTACGGCGTGATGAAGGCGCTGCTCGAACTCCAGCAACGGCGCGGAGAATCGATCCCGGTGCGCCCGGACCACGGCCACCAGATGTGCGACGACCTGCGCAAACGCACCAATCCGGGTTACTCCTGCATCGGACGACTGCGCGGACTGGCCGAGCTGCGCGGACTGGAAATGGGCATCGCCCGCAGCCTGTACGACAAGGAATGACACCGACCGGGACCCGGCAGCACTCCGGACCGCTGCCGGAACCCGCAAACGGACGGTCGGGACAGGACGCAGGCTATCGACCTCAAAAATTCCGCAGCCGTGTTTTCGTCCGTATATTTTTGTTACTTTTACAGAGATGAAAACACGTCGAATAGCATCGGCATGTCATCGCATCGTTTCGAAACAAAGCACAATACGACCATGAAAAAACTGCTAACGCTTCTGCTGGCCGCCTGCATCGCGGCGAGCGCATGGGCCGGCCGGCCGGCCGAAAAACGCAAACCGCTCAAAGGTCCCCTCGTCGTACTCACATTCGACGACGCCACGCAGAGCCAACGCTCGATCGTCGCTCCGCTGCTGAAAAAATACGGCTTCGGAGCCACGTTCTACGTCTGTGAATTTCCCGAATTCGAGAACAAGGAACACTACATGTCGTGGGAACAGATCAAGGAGCTGGACGAAATGGGATTCGAGATCGGCAACCACAGCCGCAACCACGGTGCCATGAGCACCCAGTCGCGGCTCCAGATCGAGCAGGAAACGGCCTACATCGAGGAAAAATGTGCCGAATACGGCATTCCCCGTCCGGTGACATACGCCTATCCGGGCTGCGACTGGAGCGAAGAAGGCATCGAGGTGCTGCGCGAGCGAGGCTACCGTCTGGCCCGCGTATGCAGCGACATGACTTTCGTCCCCGGCACGGATCTGATGAAAATACCGGGATACGGCGTCGTGGACGCACGGATCGAAGAGGAGGGATGGATCGAAAAGACGCTGGACGAAGCCCGCGACGGACAGGTCGTCGTGTTCTTTATCCACGGAGTACCCGATCTGGCCCACGATTTCGTCAGCACGACACCCGAAAACTTCGAGAAGCTGCTCCGAGCGATCAAAAAACACAAATGCAAAGTCGTCGCCATGCGCGACCTGCTGAAATACGACCTCTCGGGAACGGATCGCGACGCCGCCGAACAGCGATAGCACAAAAAACGGAGGCGGTTCCGACTTCCATGATCGACGTCCGCACGGGCGGACGGTCCGGCAATCGCCGTGCGGAATCTCTGCAGAATATGGATCCGGGATATGATTTACCCGAACATGAATTCCGTAGCCGCAGGTGCCGGCGAACAGACCGGGCAGGCTCCGGTCCCGCGGCAAGGGATCGCCATACCCGTCAAAACCGACAGTATCTCCCATGAAAATCCAGACGATTCATGCGAACAGAACCGATTTCGCCCTTATCGCCGAGGCGATCGGATTTCTGAAAGACAACGGACACGCCTCGGCGGACGAAGCTGCCGCGCATATAGGCATGGCTCCGGACCGGTTCCGGGAGCTGTTCGTGCGATGGGCAGGAACCGATCCGGAACGATACGTGCGGTATATCGGCACGGAATACATCGCAGGCATACTCCGCAGCGGAACCGGAGGAGAATCCGGCTCGGCCCTGCGGGAAAACCTCACGGACGGGATTCCGGTGCATCTCGACGCCATGACAGCCGAAGAGTTCCGCGACGGAGGCTGCTCCCTGTCCGTCCGTTACTCCTTTTCGGAAAGCCCGTTCGGAGAAGTGCTGACGGCATCGACCCGCCGAGGACTATGCTATCTGGCTTTCGCCGACGACCGAGAACGGACGCTCGGCGAACTGCAAGCCCTTTTTCCTGCGGCCGCCTACGTACCGGGCGAAGATTCTTTCCAACAGGCCGCGCTCGCTGCATTTTCCCGGGACCGGAGCGGCTGCGCCCCGGTCAGGCTGCACCTGAAAGGCACGCCGTTCCAGATACAGGTCTGGAAAGCCCTGCTGCGCATTCCGTCGGGAGCGCTCACGACCTACGGCGAACTCGCCCGGGCCATCGGCCGTCCCGGCGCTTCGCGGGCCGTGGGAACGGCCGTGGGAGCCAATCCGGCGGCCTACCTGATACCCTGCCACCGGGTCGTCCGTTCATCCGGAGAGACAGGTGGATTCCATTGGAATCCCGACCGAAAAGCGGCGATGATCGGCTGGGAGGCCGTCCGTCGGGCGGACAAGCCATAAGCCTACCACCCTTTACAAACTACGGAAACACGACCGCATGAAAATCATCACCTATAACGTAAACGGTCTGCGCAGCGCCCTTTCGAAAGGACTCGCCGACTGGATCGCCGCAGAAGCACCCGACGTGCTCTGTCTGCAGGAGACCAAAGCGCAGCCCGAACAGATTCCGTCGGACATATTCGAAAATCTCGGCTACGAGTGCCACTACCACAGCGCCGTCAAAAAAGGATACAGCGGCGTAGCCATCCTCTCCCGTCCGAAGCCCGACCGCGTGATACAGGGCATGGGCATCGAGCGCTACGACGCCGAGGGACGCTTTCTGAGGGCGGACTACGGCGATCTTTCCGTCGTGAGCGTCTACCATCCGTCCGGCACTTCGGGCGACGAACGACAGGCATTCAAAATGCAGTGGCTCGACGACTTCGACAGGTACGTCCGCGAACTGCTCGCGACGAGGCCCAACCTGATCCTCTGCGGCGACTACAACATCTGTCACCGCCCCATCGACATCCACGATCCGGTTCGCAACGCCGCGAACAGCGGTTTTCTGCCCGAAGAGAGGGAATGGATCGGACGTTTCATCGACAGCGGATTCATCGACACGTTCCGGATGTTCCACAGCGAACCGGACCGGTACACGTGGTGGAGTTTCCGAGCCAACGCCCGGGCCAATAACAAAGGCTGGCGCATCGACTACATCATGGCGGCGGAAGCGTTGCGGAACCGTCTGCGCGGAGCCGACATTCTGCCCGACGTCCGGCATTCCGACCACAGTCCCGCCATGCTGGAACTCGACGGTCCGGCATACGATCCGATCCGCTGAGAGCACCAGGCGACACTTGCCTATGTTTTCCGGGATGCAATCCCGAACCATTCCGAGACGATTTTGGGACCGGTCCGATCCCCAAACACGCCCGGGGCGACGGACGACGGCTGCCGGATACAGACAGAACCTGCGCTCCGAGAGGCATCGTACGAACGTGCCCGGGCCTGTCCCCCTGCGATTCGCGGCCGCAGGCCATGCTCCATATCCTCCGCCCCCGGCAGACTCCGGACACAGCCGAACGACAACAAATACCGGCACGTTAAAAATATATAACCGCGTTTCGAAGCATACGGTCCTCCGTCCGAAAGACATCGACCGATCCCGCTTCCGGCCGGTCCGATAAGCCTCGACACGGAGCAAACGAACACGGGCACGGAATTCGAAGGGAAACTCCCGGAAAAAGAAGCACCCGTCCGACGAACCGAACGACTCCGCATGGAAGAACGCAAGATCATACACATCGACATGGACGCCTTCTACGCCTCGGTCGAGCAGCGCGACAACCCGCAGTACCGGGGCAAGCCCGTCGTGGTCGGCCGGCCCGAGGGACGGGGCGTGATCGCGGCAGCCAGCTACGAGGCACGGCGGTATGGCATCCGGTCGGCCATGCCCTCGCTCAAGGCCCGGCAGCTGTGTCCCGATCTGATCTTCATTCCCGGACGCATGGAAGTCTACAAGGAGGTGTCGGCCCGGATACACCGCATTTTCCACGAGTTCACCGATCTGGTCGAGCCGATTGCCTACGACGAGGCTTTTCTGGATGTCACGCACAACAAGGCGGACATCGCGCTGGGCGTGGACGTGGCCCGGGCGATCAAGCAGAGAATCCGCGAAGAGGTATCTCTGGTGGCTTCGGCCGGCGTCTCCTACAACAAGTTTCTGGCAAAAATAGCCTCAGACTACCGCAAACCCGACGGACTGTGTACGATCCATCCCGACCGTGCGGAGACCTTCATCGCCCGGCTGCCCATCGAGGCTTTCTGGGGCGTGGGGCGCGTCACGGCCCGCCGGATGCACGAACTGGGTATCCATACCGGAGCCGATCTGCGGGCCTGCCCGCAGGATTTCCTGACCGAGCGTTTCGGCAAGGCGGGACTGCACTACTACGAATTCGCCCGGGGTATCGACCGGCGCCCCGTAGAACCCTCGCGCATCCGCAAATCGGTAGGCTGCGAAGAGACGTTCGCCCGCGACCTGACGACACTCGAAGAGATGGCCGATGCGCTCTACGACCTGTCGGCCCGGCTGAACCGAAGGCTCGACCGGGCCGGATTCAGAGGACACACGCTGACATTGAAAATCAAATACGCGGACTTCAGGCAACAGACCCGGAGTCGCAGCCTGAAGGAAGAAACAGGCGCTTCCTCCGAAATTTTTCCGCTCGGCGAGACGTTGCTCCGCGAATCGGGCGCAGCGGGACACCCGGTCCGGCTGCTGGGCCTCTCGCTGTCGAACCCTGCTCCGGACAACCCGGCCGAACAGCACGAAGTGTACCGGCAGCTCGAACTCGAATTCTGAACAGGAACGCAGAGAACAGGTTCGCGCACATCATTTTATATACAGACGATATACTTTTTTTCTCGGGCCGACACAGATTCCGCGACAAAATCGGGAAGCCTGTCAGAAAACACAGCCTGCGCCTCAAATCTCCACTTCACAAAAGATTAGAAACAACGGCAATAGCAACAACTTCCGCCGGAGAACGGCCTGTTCCCGGCGGTCGTTACGGGTCGGCGGCAATGCGATAGAATGCTTATTTATTATTCATCGCTTCCATCCGTACCTTTTCGCAATAGAGCTATCGCGACGTTTCGACGTTAGCCTCTACGGTGTTGTTCGACACTTTGACGAATCCTCGGCTGATTTCCTGCTCATGTTCGGTATTGCCCGCCGTGTAACGGATTTTACCTTTCGTAAGTTGGGCGATCAACGGCATGTGGCCGGGTAGAACGGTGAAAGCGCCTAACGATCCGGGCAGGGAGACTTTTTCGACGGTCGTGTGGCACAACATACCGCACGGAGCCATAATAATAAGCTGCATAGTAACATCTGTTCAAGGTATAATCCTGCCAATCGAGATCGAGATCGAGGTGCATCGGCGTCCCGACGGTGAATGCCGGACTATCGTAACCGGAGCTTTACGGACGGTCTCCGGACGTTCCGCCTCTTTCGCATCGGGGAAACGGACGGACCGGCGATTCGTGAAATATGTTCCTCCATTCATACGACAGGCATTTGCTTTTGCTTCATCGCTAAATAAGCCATTTCGGACGAGGCTGCGGTTATCTTTTTTACCTGCCGAGTGTCCGATACATACTGCATCATCCATGAAACGACGTATCGAACACTTATGAATACAGAACGGGCATTTACTTGTTTTCCACTTCGTTGTCAATGCGTTTTTTCGGAAAGGAACAGGCTTTCCCTCTCGGAAGGGAAAGCCTGTTCCGACAGGGATCGCCCGACCGACTACTTCCGACCGCAACGATGTGCAATCTGCCGGATCTGCTTCCGATAGAGCAGACAAGCCATCAGGAAATAAACGCCGGTCTGAAGCCATAGGCCGCGCAGTTCGAACGCGACGTCCGAAAGTGTCGCCCCCATCGTCTGGATACGCACGTAGCCGTTCATTCCCAGGGTCGATGGAAATATCATGGACACCGCTTTCCAGAAAGAAGGGATGGACTCCCATGGCCACGATATGCCCGAGATGAATAGCAACGGTACGGATAAACTCACGAAAAGCATGATACAGTCTTCCCGCCTCCAGACGAATGCCGAAAGCACCATCGCGAAAAAAATGCACGACAACAGGAACGGCGTGACGAACAGGGCGAGCGTAGCGAAATCGCCCAGTTCCGGAAGCAAGAACCCGTGGGTTACGACCGTAAAGGCGTAAACGGCCATCACGAAATAGATGCCGAAATAGACCGCCCCCTTTCCCAATACGATATGTACGGGATTCTTGTAATCGCGGTGGAACGGGATGAGCGAACCGCGGAAACGCTCGCGCGTATCGCCTGCCGACATACCGATGCCCAACAGCAGCGTCTGCTGAAGAATCAGCAACAGGACAGGGGGAATCAGGAAGGCGGCAAACCCGCTTTGCGGATTATACAGTGCGACATAATCGTACTCGATCGGCATCCGGGCGACTTCGTCCTGACGGTCGGTCGTGCCGGCACAATACCGTTCCACCTTGATGTCGGCGTTCATCTCCAGCGACACCTTCGTGGTGGCCAGCAGCAACGCCTTGTAGTAAAGCATACTGCTCATCTCGCAGTAAACCCCGATGCGGGTCTGCTCGCCGTGCCACAAGTCGCGCGAGAAACTCTTCGGAATGCGGATGATACCGAAAGCCTCACGGCGGCGAAGCAGCTCCTCGGCTTCGGCCGCCGTACGGCAGTACGCCACGATTTTCACATCCGGCGCAGCATCCACCATCCGGATAAACTCGCGGCTCTGCGCCGTGCGGTTTTCATCGATGACCACTGCGGGAACCTCACGCACCACCTCGTTGGTATAGATCCACGCGTAAAGAAGCGGATAGACCAACGGGACGAAAAGTATGAATATCAGAATACCTTTGTCTCTGAAGACGGCCGTCAGTTCGTCATACCAGATATGTAGGATATTGCGGATCGAGGTCATGGCTTATAACGATATTTTAGAAATGCGGCCCGGTAACGGCCGTTCACTGTCAGCGGCAACATGATGAAAAGCAACAAGGCGATCACCGACGACCATGCGTAAGCGAGAGGATAACCGTTCAATGCCTGATTAACATATAACAGATAATAGTGGCGAAGCGGAAACAGTGCCGCCAGACCGTTCAATACGGGAGACATTGCCGAGGTCGGGAAAGTAAATCCGGCCAGCGAAAAAGAGAGGATGCCCCACAACGACGACAGGCACATCGACATGCGCATCTGGCCGCTGAAGATCCCCGAAAGGAATATGCCGAATGCCTGCGAGGCCAAAACCGTCAATATCCCCAAACCCATCATAACGGCGATACCGCCGTTGCAGGGGAAAGCCAGGAACCGATAGAGATATACGTCGTAGAAAACGATCATCAGTGAAAAAATCACCGTCTGCGGCAACAGCTTGCCGGCCAGAGCCGTGGTTACGGAATTTCCCGCCAGCCGGTACCATTCACGCTGGGTGCCCTGCTTCCATTCCAGTCCGATGGTATAGGTCGTCGTGAGCATAATCAGCAGGATCAGAATACCCGGCAGAACGATATTCGACAGATAGACCGAATAGTCGAGCGTCGGATTCTTCAACGGATGCGCCTCGATAACGATGGGTTGGATCGCGGCCATCGCCGCATCCTCCGTCAATCCCCTGGCATAAAGCGTCTCCCGCGTAACGGCCAGCGAGGCCATATTGGCGGCCGTAAGCATATCGCGCATCAACAGGGTACCCGCCACATAGTACGATTCGTTCGTGTAAAACGAGATGCGGGGCTGCCTGTTGGCCAAAGCCTTTTCCGTCGTACCTTTCGGGATATAAAAGAATCCGTAGATATCACGCCGTCGCATGGCTCGGTGCGCTTCGGGAAACGACCGGTAACTTTCTACGAAATCCGTGGTCTGAAAAGCATCGAGCGTGCGTGCTATCGTTCGCGTTATCTGCGTATTATCTTCATCCACAAGCCCCGTCGGCAACTCTGTCGGCAGGCCATCGCCCAATAGCGACGCGAAGAAGACGACGCAGAATACGGGAACGACGATCATACAGAAAAGAAACATCGGCCGGCGGGAAAAAATATCCAATTCCCGACGGCAGATAGTTTTCAGCCGTCCAGCGATTCCTCGATACTTCATTCGATTTCACTTTTACGGAGTATGACGGACATGTTCGGATGAAGCCCCTCGAACGGCTGTACGGGGCGGGCACGCACCTCGAACGTCTTCAGGTCGAAACGGTCGAGAGCTTTCGTCGCTTTCCAGACAGCAAAACTGCCCACGTCTTTCATGCGCGTGATACGTACGGGGACAGTGATGTCGAGGGCCGGAAGATAGGCGGCCTGTTCCTTGCCGACGGTAATGCCCGGCAACAGATCCTCGCGAATATTGAACGTGAACCACACATCGTCCATGCGGGCTATGTTCATAACGGGCGCTCCCGTGCCGACCAGTTCGCCGACTTCGGGGAAAATTTCGGTCACGATACCGTCGGCCGATGCGATCAAGATCGTTTCGTCCAGGTAGGAGTTCACCTCCGCGATGGCTCCCCGTGCGCGTGTCACCTGCGCTTCGGCGGCCAGCTTGTCCTCATGGCGGGCACCGTTCGCGGCCATGTCGTACTGCGCCTTGGCGGCACGTTCCGTAGCTGCGGAGGCTTCGTATTTGGCCTGAGCCTCGTCGAACTTCTGTGCGGCGACAACCCCCTCGCCATGCAGCCGTTCGATGCGCCGGAACGTTTTCTCTGCCACCTGTAAACCGGCCACGGCCTGTCGCCAGACCTCGTAGGCCGCCTGCACCTGTTCCTGTCGCGAGCCGTTGCGCGCTTTCAATTCCACGGCTTCGGCTGCCGAACGGGCCGCCTCGGCCTGCGCCAGTCTGGCAGCCATGTCGGGAGCCTCCATCACGGCGAGCGTGTCACCTTTCCGTACACGGTCGCCCTCGACGACACGAAGCTGCGACACACGCGACGGGACCTTGCACGAAACACGATAGTCCGACGCCTCGACCTGCCCTTGGATATATTCCTCGCATTCGGGCAGCGAAAGCCCGATGATTACGACAGTCACGATAGCCGCGAGCATTATCGTAGCCGTCAAAAGAATCCCTTTTTGCTGTTTATCCGTTTTCATATGATTTTGATTTGAAATTATTTAAGCGTTCCGAGTGCTTTGCGCAGATAAAGATCCGCGAGCATCATGTCGATATGCGCCGTAATCCGTTCCGAATGGGCCGCAAGCCATGCCGTCTGTGCCTCCAGCACGTTACTCACGGGAATAACCCCCTCCCGCATGCCGAGAGTAGCGCAACGCAGATTCTCTTCAGCCTCGGTCTGACTATGCACGGCCGCAGCATAACGTACCTGCGCCTCTCGTATTTTCCGGCGACTTTGCACGACCTGCAACTCCACCTTTTCCGTCGCCTCCTCGAACCGGAGAGCGGTCACCGTCGCCTGGCGACGGGCGGCCTGCACCTTGTGGTGACGTTCGCCCCAGGTCAGAATAGGCACCTTCACCACCATACCGACATTCCACATCCCGTTGAATTTCTTTTGGAATCCGTTCGTAAGCGAAGGGTTGCTCGTCAGATAACCTCCTGTCAGAGCAATATTCGGCATGAACTCCGAACGGGCGATCGCCACTTTGTGCCTGCCGATTTGCTGCGCCAGTTCGAGACTGCGGAGTTCGGGACGGTTGAGCAAAGCCGTCTCCACATCCGCCTCGGAAAGCGAAGTCGTTTCCGGCATCCGTTCTGCAGCCTCATCCCGTAGGCGGATGTCGGAAGTCATTTCCAGTCCGCACAACTCACAGAGCGACATCTTGGACAGAGCCAGACCGTTATCGACCTGAATGAGCGACACCTCCGCCTCATTGACCTTCACCTTGATGCTCAACCCGTCGGCTCGTGTCGCCAAGCCCGCCTCTATCATGTGCCCGACATCACCGTCGAGTTTCTTCACCAGTTCGAGATAACTTTCTGCCAGCCGTCTCTTCGATTCCAGCGAAACGATCTGCCAGTAGGTGAGGTCCACTTCGAGAATGACTTCTTGCAGTTGCAGGTCATGCTGGCTACCGGCAATCTGTTCGGCAAAATGCGTAATCTTATTATAGGCGACAATCTTGCCGCCCATATAAACCGGCTGGATCAGCATCACCGATGCTACGGTCATATTCCGCGTATCGGTCCGCAGTCCGTCCACCAGCCCCGCACCGACGGCGTCGAGTCCCCCGGCAAGCGCCCCGAGATGCTCGCCCAGCGAGGGATACCGCTGTACGATGCCTTGCAGATGCTGCCCGGCATTCGTGCCGATATGGCTCAACGCACCCTTCTGCTCATCGCCGAGGAGCGACAACTCGTCCGACGTGAACACATAGCTACCCGCTGCCGAAATCTTCGGCAGATAATTCGTCAAGGCGGCTTTACGCTGATGATAAGCCTCCTGCTTCTTTTCGCCCGCAATAAGCAACTCCTTATTGTTCCGGATGGCCAATGCCCGGCAATCTTCGATGGAAAGCGCCGGAGTGCCAGCCTGCGTTGCAATCGCCGAAATCAACAGCCACCCTGTCAAAAATTCTCTTTTCATGCCTGCTGTTTTTATTTCGGATGCAAAAATGAATAACCGCGGCGGAAATACGGTTATCCAAACGTATTGCAGAAAGTCCGATATTTTACCTATCCGCTCCGATAGTAAATATCGGACACACAATAAGATGTTTCGGCCATCCGGCGAGTGCGAAAAGGATATATCTTTGGCGGCATGATGAACCGGACGAACAGCAGCATAACAGAGAACGAGTCACAGGAACCGTTCAGATTTCTATCGGAAAACTTCGTCATATTCGAGAATATCAGAGATTTCGTCCGACTCGACGAAAAACAGGGCTGGCGCATCCTGCTCTTTTGTACCGACGGACGTTTCCAAATCGAAGTGAACGACGCTCCGTATACCATAGAAAAAAACGACATCGCATTCTGTACTCCCGATAAAATGGTCACGCATGTGATGATGAGTCCCGATTTCAAAGGGAATATATGCGGTTGCTCGGCGAAATTCGCACAGTATATCTTTCCTAATTCCGCCGATCTGTGGAACAAGGTGTTCTACATGAACCGGAACTTCAAGATCCATCTTTCCGACGAGGAAGCCGGAGAGTTGCAGGAAGACTACCGCTTCCTCAAACGAAAAATCACACGGATCGACCACATATATTACGAAGAGACCATGCGCTGCCTCTTGCAGGCGTTCCTCTATCAGACCGCCCATGTGCTCGGCGTCCACATCCCGGAAACGGAAGCGGCATGCGAAGTGAACAGAGCCACCCTTCAGTCCAGACATCAGCTGTGTCAGGCATTCATGGACCTGCTGTCCACTACCAAACCCGTACCGCGCTCGGTGCAGTGGTATGCCGAACGGCTGTGCAAGACACCGCGCTACCTTTCCGCTGCGGTCAAGCGCGCCAGCGGCAAAACCGCCTCGGAATGGATACACGAAGCGCTAACGCGCGAAGTGGCCGATGCACTGAAGAACTCCCCGAAAAGCATCAAGGAAATCTCCGACGAACTCGACTTCCCGAATCTCTCGTTTTTCGGACGTTATGTCCGCCAGCGGCTGGGATGCTCGCCTTCCGAATTCAGACAGCAGAAAAAGAAGCTGAAATAGACCGTTTTCCGACGATTTCCCTGCGCGACGTCCCGGATTCCGTACAGGAATGGAATCCGGGACGTCGTGTTCCATATGCGACCATCTCTGTCCGGTTCGTACACTCCGCAAAGTTCGGATATTCACGAGTAAGAATCGGACACCGCACACGATTTTCGGTCCCGTATCTTTACGTCGTAAAGAATCAATATGCAAAAACGTGTATTTGTGCGATTCGCACGAAAGGGGGAAAATTGAACCGGGAGACATGAAAAATCGGAAATACGTCTGCAAGCTGCTTGTCTGCCTCATGGTGATGCTGAACTGTGCGGGCGGATTCGACCTCGATGCACAGGAACGCAAAAAAGTGGGACTCGTTCTCGGTGGAGGCGGAGCCAAGGGTGCTGCGGAAGTCGGGGTGCTCAAAGTATTGGAGGAAGCCGGCATCCCCGTGGACTACATTGCAGGAACAAGCATCGGGGCCATTGTCGGCGGCTTGTATGCCGTCGGCTACGATGCCGCCGCGCTCGACAGCCTCTACCGGAATCAGGACTGGATGTTCCTAATCAAAGACGAGGTAAAAAGAGAATCCAAAGCATTTCTCTCCAAGGAGGAGAAAGATAAATACCTCCTGCACGTCCCGCTTTCCAAGGAGAAAAAAGTGGCTTTCACCTCCGGAGGATATGTAGCGGGACAGAATATATTCAATTTGTTTGCCAAGCTCACCGTAGGTTATCACGACATGGAGAGCTTCTCCGATCTGCCTATCCCGTTCCGGTGCGTGACCGTGGATATAGTCGAGGGAAAGGAGGTCGTGCTGGACTCCGGCTCTCTGCCGCTTGCCATGCGGGCCAGCATGTCCATTCCGGGAGCTTTTGCTCCGGTGGAATGGAACGGCATGCTGTTGGTGGACGGCGGAGCGCTGAACAATCTGCCGGTGGATGTCGCGAAAGAAATGGGAGCCGAGATAATCATCTGCGTCGATCTGAGCACGGGATGGAGAGAAAAGGAAGCGCTCAAATCGGCGACTACCGTGCTCGACCAGCTGTTCGGCATCATGGCACAGCCCAAGTACAGGACCAACAAGGAAGCGGTCGATCTCTACATCAACCCGATGCTCAAGGGATACAACGCCGCCAGCTTCCGACCCGAAGCCATCGACACCATGCTGTTGCGCGGAGAGCTGGCGGCCCGGGAAAAATGGGACGACCTGCTCGCCCTGCGACGCATCATTTATAACGGCACGCCTCCCGATACATCGTCACGGATACCGATAAGACGGAATCCCGTCGGCACCTGCCGTATCGGACGAATCGAGATAGAAGGCATCGGCGGCAGAGAAAAAGAGTGGGTACGCAGGCAAATCGCATTGCAGGAATATTCGGACATCGAACAGGAAAAAATCGACCGTATCCTGGCAAAGCTCCAGGGACTCGATATTTTTTCTCGTGTGGAATACCGGTTGAGCAACACTTCGCCGCATAATCTGGTTTTTATGCTCGAAATGAAAGACTACCAGAGGATAAACATCGGAGCACGGTTCGATACGGAAGAGGCGGCCGGAATAATCATCAACACGACCAACAACCAACAGCTCGCCACCCGTCACCACTACTCCGTCACGGGCCGCATATCCAAAAATCCGTATCTGGAAGCAGAATACGCGTTCGGTCATCTTTTCGGAGCGAAGCTCGGGCTTTCATACAGAATCGGATACCACGATTTCGCCCTCTATGCAGGGAAACACGATGCCGGCGACATGAAATTCATGTCGCACGCCATACAAGGATATTACACGCGGGACATTGCCAATTTCAGAATGAAAGCGGGGATGCAGTTCGAATATTTCGACTACCGTTCCGACCTGTTCGACAGACACGGAATGCGGCAATCGGAGCGATCGGACATTTTTCTGAATTACTTTACGGACTTCACGATGGACACGCACGACCGCGCTTACTTTCCCACACGCGGCAGCCGGATCCAACTGCAAGGCTTTCTGTATACGGACAACGGAATATCTTATGACGACGACTCTCCGTTCGGAGCATTCGCTTTCCGTGCGGCGACGACAATCCGGCTCAGTTCCCGCTTTTATATGTTGCCCGAACTGAAGGGACGGTTCGTTTTCGGTAACGGTCTTTCCCCGATTTACCAGAACTATGTCGGCGGAGTATTCGAGGCCGACTGTCTGCCGTGGCAGAAAGCATGGGAAAGCGTACAGGGAGTCCATATCCTGGAACGGTATTTCGCCGCAGCCAAACTCGCCCTGCGCTATCGGATCGCCAAGAAATTCTACATCACGGCTCTGGGAGAATACGGCAAGGAAACCCACGAAATCGAAGATATGCTCAACGGCGGCGATTATCTGCGGGCCATGGAGCGGAACGCCATGGCGGAGGTCATTACCAAGGTGCTTTACCCAGAG
>UROX01000023.1 GCA_900549685.1 uncultured Alistipes sp. | reverse complement strand
ATATCGGACGGGACTGGAACGGAAGAGACCGTACTGTTCCGGATTTTGCAGAATGCCGGGGGCGCTTCGGAATCCTGTTTCGGAAAAATTCCACGATACAGTACTGTGTGCAGGGACAGTTGTCCCCGAAACGCCTCGGCGCAGAAAAGGCGGATTGGACGGGTACGAAGACGCACGACGACCTCAGCGGACGAATTCGAACCGGTCGGCGTCCAGAAAGGCAGGAAACTTTTCACGGAAAGTTCTCAGAGCTTCCAGATTCAGATCGGCCACGACGTTTTGTTCTCGGTAAGGATCGGCCGCAGCCAACGGTTCGCCCTTGAAATCGAAAACAGCGGAATCGCCGCTGTACGCAGCCGACGGGTCCTGTCCCACGCGGTTCACCCCGACCACGTAACACTGATTCTCGATGGCTCGGGCCGCGAGCAGCGTACGCCACGCATGCGCTCTCGAAGCGGGCCAGCTGGCGACATACAGAATCATATCGTAATCGTTCCGGTTGCGCGACCAGACGGGAAAACGCAGGTCGTAACACACCTGCAACAGAATGCGCCATCCGCGGTATTCCACCACGACGCGCTCGCCACCGGGCCGGTAATGCTCTCCCTCGCCGCCCATCCGGAACAGATGCCGTTTGTCGTAAAAAAGCAGGGAACCGTCCGGTCGGGCGAAAAAGAAACGGTTGCGGTAATCCCCTGTGCCGTCGTCGCACCGCACCGCCACGCTGCCCGCCACGGCAGCGCCCGAATGTCGGGCCATGTCGCACAGCCAGCCGGCCGTCTCGCCGTCACCGGATTCGGCTACCCGGTCGGGTGCCATCGTGAATCCGGTCGTGAACATCTCGGGCAATACGAACAGATCGGCCCGCTGCGAGGCAATCCATTTCTCTGCCCCGGCACGGTTGGAGGCCGCATCCTCCCACCGGCAATCCATCTGGTAAAGCGCTATCCGCATACGAAAGTCTGCTTTTAATTTCCGGGCAATCATACATTCCGAGGCCGGCCCGATCTCCGTTCTTCGATCCGGCCTTCTCCTACCCACCCCGACAAGAGACCCCGGAAAACATCCGTACAATCTTCCGCCGGACGCATCGGAATATATAATCGCGTTATTTTGTCCAAAAATAGGGATTATCCGGAGGAAATAGCGTAGCTTTGCGGAAAATCATCGTTTTATGCCTACTGCCGGACACTACCACACGCTGCGGGTGAACCGCATTTCGGATCATGGTCTCTACCTCGCCGACGAACAAGGCGAAGAAGTCCTGTTGCCCAACCGTTACGTCTCGATACACGACAAACCGGGCGACATGCTCGAAGTATTCGTCTATCACGACTCGGAGAACCGTCCGGTAGCCACCACCGAACGGCCGCTGGCTACGGCGGGCGAGGCGGCTTTTCTGAAAGTGGTGGATAAGACGATTCACGGCGTGTTCCTCGACTGGGGGGTGCCGGCCAAAGACCTGTTCCTACCCAACCGCAACCAGCCCGCAAGGATGGACATCGGACAGAAATACGTCGTCTACCTCTACACGGACAATCTCACGGGTCGGGTCGTCGCCACGGCCATGCTCAAGGGCTTTATTCGCAACGACGAGATCACCGTCGCCCCCCGGCAGCAGGTAGACATTCTCGTCGCACAGGAAAGCCCGTTCGGATTCCGGGTCATCGTCAATAACCGGCACTGGGGCATGATCTACCGCAATCAGATTTTCCGTCCCGTAGCCGTAGGCGACCGTCTGAAAGCCTTCGTGGTACGCATCACCGACGACCGCCGGATCGACCTGAGTCTCCAACAGCAGGGCTACGACGAGATCAAGGAATCGGCAGAACGACTCTCCGCCCTGCTGACCGAAAACGGAGGCACGCTCCCGCTCTGCGACGACAGCGATCCGGACACCGTCCGCTCGATGACCCGCATGAGCAAAAAAACCTTCAAACGCAGTGTCGGCTACCTGCTCAAACAGGGCCGGATCGTCATGGAAGACGGATCCATCCGTCTGAAATAGGACCCGCCCGCAGGCTCCGCACAGGCGGTTCCGGTCGGCGCGTTTCATGCGGCAGCAGCCGTTCGTGGCTGAGGCGATGTTTTCCGATCCGGATTTCTCCGGGAAAGTCCCGTTCCTCGCCACGCCTCCGGATCCCGAACATAGGCTCCACGAGCGCATAACGTGGAGACGAGTTTCGATGTGTCCTGATTTCCGGCCTCATCGTTTCGACCGCATGTCCGGGTCGCCTTGTCGATGCAGTAACTCATCTGTTTATATAACTATTTGATAATCAATTTATAGAACTTTGTTTCTGAAATTTTAGCAACAGAATAGCAACAAATTTCCGACAATTCCTGCAAAAGTCGATTTTTGGGGCTTATTTTCCCACGCAGAAGCGGGAAAAAATGGAGTGCAGGATGTCGTCGGAGGAGATTTGTTTGCCGGTGACGGTGTCGGTGTGGAAGATGATTTCGCGGATATCCTGTGCCAGCAGGTCGCCGGGCAGGCCTTCTTGGAGACCTGTTTCGGCACGAAGCAGAGCTTCGCGGGCGTGGGTCAGGGCTTCGTGATGGCGGGCATTGAATACGATGATGCGGTCGTCGGACAGCAAGCCGTCTTTGTCTATGCAATGATACAGAAAGTCCGGCAGCTGTTCGAGGTGGGTCCGGTATTTGGCCGATAGGGCGAAGACGGGGAGGCCCATCCTTTCGGCCAGGGCATCGCGTTTCTTGTCCAGCTCTTCGGTGGGAATACAGTCGCATTTGTTGAGCAGCACGGCGCACTGCTGTCCTTCTTTGATCGGGAGGCTGTCGTACAGCGAATCGATCTGTTCCGACTCGTCTCGTGCGTCTGCCATCAGCAATACGACGGAGGCTTTGGCTATGCGGTCGTAGGTACGTTCGATACCCATGTTCTCCAGAGGATCGTCCGTCCGGCGGATACCGGCCGTGTCGATGAAGCGGAACAGTACGCCCCGTATGTTCAGTGTGTCTTCGATGACGTCGCGGGTGGTGCCGGCGATGTCCGACACCAGCGCTTTTTCTTCTTTCAGCAAGGCATTCAGCAGAGTCGATTTTCCTACATTCGGAGCGCCGGCAATAGCCACGGGTACACCGTGTTTGATGGCGTTCCCTAAAGCGAAAGATGAAATCAGCTCGTCGATTTTCGTATGAATGGTTTGCAACAACTCCGACAGCTTGTTTCGGTCGGCGAATTCGACGTCCTCTTCGCTGAAATCCAGTTCGAGTTCCAGTAAAGATGATAGCTCGATGAGTTTGTTTCTCAGCTCGTCGAACTCCGATGAATATCCTCCGCGCATTTGGTTCGAAGCCAGAGCGAGGGATGCTTTGCTATCGGCGGCGATGATGTCGGCGACAGCTTCGGCTTGTGAAAGATCCATTTTCCCGGCCAAAAATGCACGCAATGTAAACTCGCCCGGTCCTGCATTTCTTGCACCGTGTGCGGCGGCGAGCGACAGGATTTTCCGACAGATGTAAGGAGAGGCGTGACACGATATCTCGATCATGTTTTCGCCTGTGTAAGAATACGGTGCGCGGAATACCGAAAGCAATACGTCGTCTATCGTTTCGGAGCCGTCCATGATTTTCCCGTAATGCAACGTAAAGCCTGCGGCCTCGCAGAGAGGACGCTGTTTGACGCTTCGGAAGAGTTCGTCTCCGATTTCGATGGCTCGTTCTCCGCTGATACGGATCACGGCAATCGCTCCTCCTGTGCCGGTCGCTACGGCGGCTATGGTTTCGTTCTGGGGCGTCATGGGGCAGGGGCTTATTTACTGATATGAAGCACTTGCCCGATTTTCAGCGTCGTGTTGGACAAGCGGTTCTGTTTCATGATTTTGGCTACGGTCGTCCCGTGTCTTTTCGCGATAGCTCCCAGTGTGTCGCCTTTTTTGACCCGATATGCGATGCTGGCGGGAGGCTGCGGTTTGTAGTCGTCTCCCGTCCGGCCTCCGCCTGATCCCGAATGGTTTTGCGGACTTTCGTTATGGGCGCAAAGCACTTCCTCGATCGAGAGAAAGCGGCTTATCTCCTCTTGCGGCAATACGAGCGGGTAGGAGCGGACGGTTGCGGGAACGGCGTCTTGTCGATACTGTGGATTCAGCAGCCTGAGCATGTCGAGTGGGATGTTCAACGTGTCGCTGAGTTGGTTCAGGCGCAGGTGACCGTTCACCATGACCGTATCGGTCGCCAACGGCAGCGGAGACGGAAACGGTCTTATACCGTAATCTTTGTAATAATGATAGATGTACGTAAGAGCAACGAATGCCGGTATGTAATCCCGGGTTTCGCGGGGCAGATAGGGGTAGATGTCCCAGTAAGTCGAGGCTTCGTTCCCGGCTCTCTTGAGGGCCTTGGTGATATTGCCCGGTCCGTAATTGTATGCCGCGAGAACTAAGGTCCAGTCGCCGAATATTTTGTACAGGTCTTTCAGGTAGAGACAAGCGGCTCGGGTCGATGCGATCGGGCTGCGCCTTTCGTCCACCATCGAATTGATTTCCAGTCGATATTGGCGTCCTGTCGGCAACATGAACTGCCACAGGCCGACGGCTCCCGCCCGCGATACGGCCGTCGGTTGCAGGGCGGATTCGATGACGGATAAAAATTTGAGTTCCAGCGGCAGTCCCTGTCTGTCTAGCTCTTCCTCGATGATCGGAAAATAATAGGGCGCAAGACTCAGCATGCGCCGGGAGAGCGACTTATGCGTCGTGAGGTAAGCGACAATGTGTTTGCGTACGATTTCGTTGTAGGGCAGATGGATAGGGGAGATGAGCGCCTTGAGCCGGGCCTTGCATACGGAGTCGGAAAGCGTCGATACGGCTTGCAGGTAACGGCTCGTGTCGAGCATGACGAAATCCTGTGTGTAATCGTCGAATGTTTCCCTGAGCAGACCGCTCTGCCAGCTCGCGATGATCGAGTCGTAATGGGTCGGCGGATGTGTGACCGCGAGCCGTTCGGGACTTAGGGCGCGTAAGCCGAGGATCGGACATATCGTCGCTACGATAAAAAAAAACGAAAATACCTGACCTCTGCTTCTCATCAGAAATTCACTTTGAATGATAATCCTACGCCACGGACATTGCTGCTACGCATCGTGTACATGTCGATGACGGTAGGTTCGAGCGTCATAGCCAGATCGTCGCTGATGTCGTAATCTTTCATGTGGGCGTCCACATGGGCGTCCACGATGTTGAGCAGATACAGCCCCGCCGTGATGATGATACACAGGTCGCGGTTGCGACGGTAGTTGTTTTTCATCTTGCGGAGATATTCGGACGAATAGCGACCGTTGAATTCATCGACCGTTTCGGGATTGTCGTCCGTGACCAGATCGTAGGCCAGTTTGAAACGTTCGTAGCCCCGGTTGTTGAAATCGATGACGAATCCCATTGTGGCCATACCTCCCAGTATGATCGGCATTTTCCAGTAACTGCGATTGTATATCTGGCCGGCTCCCGGGCAGATCGTCGAGAGTGTCGTGGCTTTTTTGACGCTGTTCACCTGGCCCTGATAATTCAGGGCCGCGTCGCCGATAAAATAAATGTAAGAAGCTACGGCTCCGATGAATAACAACGATCTGCTCGTGTTATACTTTATCATGTCGCTCTGGATGGGATCCAGATCCGTCTGCGATGCGTTCTGACGTTTGAGCGCGTCATACTGCCGTTTGGCATCCCTATATTTGCCGTTCTGCTGGAAACCGAAATATGCGCTCGTAGCTACGGTCCCGTACAGGATGGGAAGTTTCCACGCCTGCTTGTTGTATATCTGGCCGAATCCCGGTGCGACGGCCGACAACGCGCAGACTCGCGAGATGGGCAGCGTGTCGCGGAACAGTTTGCTGTAACGGACCGTGACAGTGTCCCGCTCGAAGCGGAGCTGACAGCGTTTTTCTCGTGGCGAGGGGATGGTGTCGGGACGGGAGAGCGACAATGCTGTGTCGGCCGGAAGAGCCGAAGAGTCGGGACGCAACGCGCTGCTGTCCGGCTCGATTCGGATTTTGACCCCGTTTTCGATGCGGTAGCGGACCGAAGGATCCTGGGCGGCGAGGTTCCCGCATAACCAGAGGGCGACGAACGAAACGACGAACAGAAGGCGTGTTCGTCGAACCGTTTTTCCGCAAGCGGAGCCGCGACAGGATTTAGTTTCGGAATTCATTGAATTTTTCGATAAACGCTTCGATGTCGTCATCCGAGTCGAAACCGATAACGATGCGACCGCCGCCTTTATTGTTCTTCTTGATGCTGATTTCCTGCGTAAAGAATTTTTCGAGCTGTTCGACCAGACGGGTGTAACTTTCGGGGAATTCTTCGTCGGCGGCCTCTTCAGGTGCTTTGGCTTCGGAAAGCTCCTTGACCAGCGCTTCGACCTGGCGGACGGAGAGTCCTTTTTTGACGATTTTCTTGAGCAGCGAAATCTGCTTTTCCCGCGATTCCACGTTGATGAGCGCCCGGGCGTGTCCCATGGAAATGAGGTCTTCCCGCAGTGCGAGCTGTACTTCGACCGGCAGTTTAAGCAGCCGCATGTAATTGGCTACGGTCGAACGCTTTTTGCCGACTCTTTCGCCGAGCGAATCCTGCGTGAGGTGGCATTCGTCCACCAACCGCTGGAGGCTCAGTGCTACTTCGATGGCATTGAGGTCCTGACGTTGGATGTTTTCTACGATAGCCATTTCGAGCAGGCTCTGGTCGTCTGCTTCGCGGATGTAGGCCGGAAGGGTCGTGAGGCCGGCCAGACGCGAAGCCCGCCAACGGCGCTCTCCGCTTATTATCATGTAATTGCCGTCGGATTCCTTCTTGACGGTAATGGGCTGGATGACGCCCAGCGTACGGATCGAGTCGGCCAGCTCGTCGAGCGCCTGTTCGCTGAAATGGGTGCGGGGCTGCTTGGGATTGGGGACGATCCGGGCGATTTCGATTTCCTCGAACGCGGTGCTTTTCGTCTTTTCGGGCCGGAGGTCGGTTCCCTCCATTTCGAATATCGCGCCCAAGCCTCGGCCCAGACCTTTGGTCTTCGCATTCATAAGCGTCCGGCTATTTTTTGTTTTTCTTGATGAATTCTTTTGCAAGGTTCAGGTAGTTTATGCTTCCCGTCGAGGAGGCGTCGTAGAGCAGGGCCGGCTTGCCGAAGCTGGGCGCTTCACTGAGCCGGGTGTTCCGCTGGATGATCGTCTTGAAGGCCAGGTCGCCGAAATGGTCGCGCACTTCGCCGGCCACCTGATTGGCCAGCCTCAGGCGCGAATCGTACATCGTGAGCAGGAAACCTTCGATTTCGAGACCGGGATTGAGTTTCGATTTGGTCATTTTGATCGTGTTGAGCAGCTTGCCCAGCCCTTCGAGCGCGAAGTATTCGCACTGGACGGGAATCAGCACGCTGTCGGCCGCCACCAGCGCGTTCAGCGTGACGAGGCCCAGCGACGGAGAGCAGTCGATTAGGATGAAATCGTAGGCTTCCCGCAGCGGGTCGAGAATGGTCCGCATGCGTTTCTGCCCGTCTTCGATCTCGAGCAGCTCGGTCTCGGCGCCCACCAGGTTGATGCTCGAGGGAAGGATGTCCAGCTTCTTGATGTCCGGACATTTGCGGATGGCATCCTGCGTCTCGGCCGTGCCGGTGATGCAGTCGTAAATTCCCTGTCCGTTGATGTCCAGTCCCAGTCCGGATGTCGCATTGGCCTGCGGATCGGCATCGACCAGAAGCACCTTTTTACCCAGAACGGCCATGCTTGCAGCCAGATTGATGGCGGTCGTGGTTTTGCCCACGCCTCCCTTCTGGTTGGCCAGCGCTACGATTTTGCCCATAGTTTCTGTTCGGTTGATCGGTTCGTGAGAAGAAGTTTTTCCGGTACGGGGCCGGAAAACGTCTTCGCAAAATTCGGTGCAAGATAGCTATTTTTATCCAAACGCGGTAAAGCGTGCGCAAACATTTTGCCGCTCGGGGGCAGAACGCAGGGGCGTATGATGCCTTAATTAAATTAAAGTTCTTATCTTTGAGGCTGATTTGACCGCTCCGTTCCGTTTGCCGCGGTACGGAAGGGGAAGGAGAGTCGCATAACCGATAAAACGATTGGATGAAGATGGTGAATTTGAAAGGACGGAACCTGCTGACGCTGCTGGATTTTTCCGCCGAGGAGATTACGTATCTGCTGGATCTGGCCGCGCGTCTCAAGGCCGATAAATACATAGGGAAAGAGAAGAAGATGCTCTCGGGCAAGAACATCGCGTTGTTGTTCGAAAAGGATTCGACCCGCACGCGCTGCTCGTTCGAGGTGGCGGCTTACGATCAGGGTGCACGGGCGACCTACCTCGGCCCCACCGGTTCGCAGATGGGAAAGAAAGAGTCGATCCGCGATACGGCACGGGTATTGGGACGCATGTACGATGCCATCGAATACAGGGGGTACGGCCAACGTGTCGTGCGGACGCTCGCCGAGTATTCGGGCGTACCGGTGTGGAACGGTCTGACGACCGAATTCCATCCCACGCAGGCGCTGGCCGATATGCTCACGATGCGCGAACAGACCGACAAGCCGCTTTCGGGTATGAAAATCTGCTTCCTGGGCGATGCCCACAATAACGTGGCCAACTCGCTGATGGTCGCTTCGGCCAAGATGGGCATGGACTACCGGGCCGTGTCGCCCGCCGAATGCGCTCCGGATGCGGCGCTCGTGCGTCAGTGTCGGGAACTGGCGCAGGCTTCGGGCGGCAGGATCACCGTTACGGAAGACATCGCCGAGGGTGTGCGCGGCTGCGATTTCGTCTACACCGACGTATGGGTGTCGATGGGCGAGCCGGACGAAATCTGGGCAAGCCGGATCGAACTGCTTTCGCCCTACCGGGTGAACCGTGCCGTGATGGAGGCTACCGGCAATCCCGATGCGAAATTCATGCACTGCCTGCCTGCGTTTCACAACCGCGAAACGAAAGTGGGGCAGGAGATTTACGAAAAATTCGGCCTGTCGGAAATGGAAGTGACCGACGAGGTGTTCGAGTCTCCGGCTTCGATCGTTTTCGATCAGGCGGAAAACCGGATGCACACGATCAAGGCCGTGATGGTGGCCACGCTGGCTGGACAATACGAATAGCGATGGGCCGGATGTATTGCCGTCCCGTTACGATATAATACAAGCGGATTTTATGGAAAACGGAATGAAAAAGGCTTTCCCGACGTGGAGCGACATGCTGGCGATGCTGGGCGTGTTCATCGCTGCGACGGTACTGTGCGGCATCGTGTTCGGGCTGCTCGTCCGGGCGGGGATACTCTCGCAGGGATTGTCCGTGTTCCTCTCTTATTCGATTCAGTTCGTCGTGACGATCGTCTATGCCCTCGCGGTGCGCAGGTTGCGGACCGGTAGCCGTAAGGCGCTTGCTTTCGGTTTCCGGGGCGTGAACCCTACCATCGTGCTTGGGGGAGTCCTCGCGACGTTCGCCACGTCGGTCGTCGTCGAACCGCTTATCGGGACGATGCCCGACGTGTGGCTGGATACGCTGGAGCAACAGATGAAGCTGGGCGGATGGGTGATTCTGACGACCGTGGTGATGGCGCCGCTGTGCGAGGAAATTCTTTTCCGGGGCATTCTGCAGGATGCTCTGACGGTCAAATACGGTCCTCTGCGCGGCATCCTGATCGCGTCGGCCGTTTTCGGGGTGATCCACCTCATTCCGCAGCAGGCGATCAATGCGTTTTTCGTCGGAATCGTGCTGGGGTATATTTATTACCGTACCCGTTCGCTGATACCCGTGATCGCGATTCATGCCATCAACAATGCCGTTTCGTATCTCTCGTGGATGCTGGGCGGTCGGGAGCTGGTCTCGACCCGGGAAATGATCGGCAGCGACACGCTCTATTATATCGTCTACGGAGCGGCCTGCGCGGTTTGCCTCGGTGCTTTCGTCACGATCGCCGTGACGGTCCGTCGTGCGGAGAAAAAGGCTGCGGCCGCTTCGGCAGCGGAACGGATGCCGGAAGAGGGAAGCGGACGGGACGAAAATAAAGTTTCGCCCCGGAACGATAATATAAACGGAGATTGATCGTTGTTTAGTCGGAATGATTGTATCTTTGTTACTTTGGGAATTATGAAACGAATCCGTTGTATATTGCCGTTGCTGGCGGGAATGGCCGTCATGGCGTCCTGCAAACGTTTCCCGAATCCGTTCGCGGGCAACGACCGCATATTGGCCGAGGTAGGAGACGAAAGGCTCTATACGCACGACGTCGAGTCGATCTTCACGCCGGAAATGAGCGGCGAGGACAGTCTGCGGATTCTGAAGAGTTACGTGGACCGGTGGGTGAAGAAGCAGTTGAAGATACAGGAGGCCGAACGACTGTTCGAAAGCAGCCAGACCGGGATCGACCGCATGGTCGAGGAGTACCGGAACGCGTTGCTGACCGACCGGGTCGATCAGTTCTACGTGGACAAGCGCCTCGACACGCTTTTTACCGATGCCCAGATCCGCGAGTATTACGACGGCAACCGGTCCGATTTCATTCTCGACAAGACGCTCGTGAAGGGTTGTGTTGTGAGGGTGCCGCGTCATTACGGTAAAAAAAACAAGCTGCGCGAACTGATGCTGGCCACGAGCGGGGACAAATATCAGGACATGGTCGATTGGTGTGCCAAAAACGACCTCGAACTGACCGAGCTCAACAGCTGGACCGATTTTTCGACCCTGCTTTCGTTGCTTCCGGCCGAGAAAGGGCGTGACTACGACTTTCTGCTGGCCACGAACAAAATCAATGAGCTGGAAACCCGCGATCATCTGTTCTATGTCCGGATTTCGGCCTTGCGCCGGGCCGGCGATTATGCTCCGCCCGAGAGCGTGTCGGATGTCATCCGGCGCGTGCTGTTCAACAAACGTAAGGAAGAAATCGTCCGCGCCCATGAAGACAGCCTCTACCGGATGGCGGCGGAAAACAAAGAAATCGTTGTAAATATCGGAGAATAAACATATTCGGAAAAATTATGCAGAGAAACAAACTGAAGGCCCTCGTCGCCGGAATGTTGGTCGTGTGCGGGACCGGAGGAGAGCTACGGGCGCAGGAAAAATTTACGGCGGACAAAGTGGTCGCCGTCGTCGGAAATTCCGCCGTGCTCTATTCGGATATAGACAAATACAGCAAGGCTTTGATCGCCCAGCGCAAGCAGCAGGGCTACACCTCGGAGCGCGATCCGCGTTGCGAGGTGCTCGAACAGCAGATCATCCAGAAACTGCTGTACAACCAGTCGCAGATCGACTCGCTGGAGATTCCGTTGGACCGCATCGAGGAGATCGTACAGAACAATCTGGACGAAGAACTTGTCAAGCACGGTTCGGTGGCGGCACTCGAACTGTTCTACCGCAAGCCGATTTTCAGTGTCCGCGAAGAGCTTCGGGAACGCTATAAGGAGAGCAGCGGCGCCAACGAAATGGAGAATACGATCCGGAACAAAGTGCATGTCACGCCGGGCGAAGTCGAGAAATTCTATAAGAAACTGCCCAAGGACAGCCTGCCGATCATTCCCGAACAGTACGTCTATTCGCAGATCGTCAAATATCCGGCCAATGCCGAGGACGCCAAGCTGAGAACCAAGGAACGGCTGCTGGAGCTGCGCGAGCGTATTCTGGGCGGGGCGAGGTTCGACATGCTGGCCCGGACCTACTCGCAGGACCCTCAGTCGGCTATCCGGGGCGGCGATATGGGGCTTTCGTCCAAAGACATTTTCGTCCCGCCGTTCGCCGACGCTCTGGCCAAGCTCAAACCGGGGCAGGTGTCGGGCGTCGTGGAGACGATGTATGGTTTCCACCTCATCCATCTGATCGACAAGATCGGCAACCAGTATCATGTGAGCCATATTCTGCTCAAGCCGCAGTACACCGATCAGGACCTCGAGGAGCCTTACGACAAGCTCGACAGCCTGCAGAAGCGGATCGTCGCCGGCGAGATGACCTTCGAGGAAGCCGTCAAAGAAAACTCGGAAGACAAATACTCCAAGCAGAACGGAGGACTGGTCTCCAACCTCGAACAGCTCGAAATCTACAATGTGGGCGACCCGACGGAGGCTTCGACGAAATTCTACACGGAATACCTCAATCCGGAAGACTATAAAGTGCTCCAGAAACTCAAACCCGGCGAAGTTTCCGCGCCGTTCGCCTCGCAGGACATGTTGCAGAATCTGCTCTGCAAGGTCGTCCGGCTCGAAAAGGTCATTCCCGCCCATCCGGCCGACCTGAAGGAGGACTATCTGCAGATCGAGAGAATGGCGCTGGCCGAAAAACAGAACGAAGCGTTCGTGGAATGGCTCAGGGAGAAGGCCGGGGGAATGTATATCCGTATCGACGACGAGTTCCGCGGTTGCGACTTCATGTACGACTTTCTTTTAAAATAGCGACGGGACGGTGAGGATATTGCGAACTCTTTTTATCGCCGCGTCTCTGACCCTGTTGTCCGCGGGGATTCTCCGGGGACAGAACTCGACCGCCACGGTCGATTTCCGGGCCGATGTGATGACGAGCGTCCGGCTGGGCGATTCCACCGGGCTGTGTCTGGTGGGGCATGTGGTGTTCCATCACAACGGAGCCGTGATTACCTGCGACAGCGCCATCCGCTACAACGACCGGATGATGGACTGTTTCCGCAACGTCGTCGTGAACAAGGACAGTACGTTCGTCTACGGAGACAAGGCCTCGTACAACGGCGAGTCGAACGAGGCGCAGATGTTCGCCCCGCTCGTCAAAATGGTCGATAAGGACGCTACGCTCTACACGTATAATTTCGTATTCAATACGCTGACCAACGTCGGCCGTTACTTCGGCGGCGGTACCATGTCGCAGAAGGACAACCGGATGGAATCCGAGGAAGGATACTACTATGCCGACACGCGGGAATTGATCGGGGTGCGTCGGGTCGAGATGAGCAGTCCCGATTACAAGCTCAAGTCCGATTCCGTCGCCTACAACATGGATACGGAGATCGCGTCGTTCGCCACGGTTTCCTACATATGGAATGCGAAAGACGAGTTCCTGACCGCCCGCAGAGGGATTTACGACCGGAAGGAGGACCGTTATACGTTTACGGACGATTCCTATATCATGACCGAGGAGCAGGAGGTGTGGGCCGATACGATTCTGTACCGTTCGACGGACCAGGATGCGACGCTGCTCCGCAACGTGCAGATCGCCGACGACGGCCAGAAAGCGCTGGCTTTCGGCGATTATGCCCGTTACTGGGGGGCTGAGAAAAAAGCGTTGCTGACGCGCAATCCGTCTGTCGCCAGTTACGAAGAGGGACCGAACGCCGATACGGTGTTCATGCGGTCGGACTCGATGTTCATCTTTACGATCGACCGTTCCGTCGGAGATTCCGTCGTCCGTCGGTCCGCCGATGCCGACTCGTTGCGGCCGGGCGATTCGGTTGCGACGCCTCCGTCCCTTCTGCCCGACATGCCGGAGCAGACCCGAGAGACGGAGTTCGCCGGAGAAACTTCTGAAGAGATGAGCGCCCGTCCCGCGGCGGAGTCTCTGCCCGTTTCTGCCGATGCTGCGAATGACGACGACGAATCGGCCGGAGAAGAGAATGTCGGAACCGAACGGCCGGATGCGACGGAAATGTCCGCTCCTGCGGCCGATTCGTTGCGGACGGACGGCGAGCGTCTGCCGCAGGACACTCTCTCCGGAGCCGACAGCGTCCGCCGGGAGCTTACCCCCAAGGAGATCAAAAAGCAGCAGGCCGCGCTCGAACGGGCCGAGAAAGACAAGATCCGGCGGCAGAAGGATGCCGAACGGGCCGCCAAGGTAAAGGCGAAAGCCCAGGCTGCCCGGGAGAAGGAGCAGGCGTTGGCCGCTGCACTCCAGGAGCGGGAGAACGACCGCATGCGGAAGGAACTGGCCCGGCGGATTGCTAAGGGTAAGGCTACGGCCGAGGATACGGTGGCGCTGCTGCGGCTCGACTCGTTGCGTCGGAAAATCGACGTTCCGCAGGACGATGTTCCGGCGGACTCGTCCGAAGTGAACGGTACGGAGAAAACGGAGACCGTCGCTCCGGCAGCCGATTCGGTCGCCGCACCGAAGGACTCGGTGGAGAGAATCGTGCGGGCCTACTACAACGTGAAGATTTACCGGTCCGATTTTCAGGCGGTGTGCGATTCGCTGGTCGGCTTTTCGGTCGATTCGACGATCCATATGTATGTCGATCCCGTGCTGTGGAACGAAAACAACCAGATTACATCCGAAACGGTCGATATTTACACCAAAAACCAGACGGTGGACAAGGCCGTGTTCGAGGGCGAGCCGATGATGTGCTCGCAGGTCGATACGGCGCACTACAATCAGGTCAAGGGCAAGGTCATAGAGGCCTATTTCCTCAAGGGTGAGATTTATAGAACGGATGTCGTGGGCAACGGACAGTGTTACTACTTCATGGAGGACGGCGACAGCACCGACCGTTATATAAACGGTCTGCAGACGGCCGAATGCGCCGACATCACGTTCCGGTTCGCCGACCGGCAGCTCGAGGATATCGTTTACCGAGGGAAACCCAACGTGGTGATCTACCCGATGGACAAGATCCCCGAAACGCTGTCGCTGGAGATGAAAGGCTTCAAATGGGAAATCGCCCGGAAACCGTCGCGGGCCGAGGTGTTCGACCGGACGATTCGTCCTTCTCAGCGGGAACACTACCGGAGCATCCCGCAGCCGAAATATCCGATCACCGAGAAGATCGACAGACGGCGCGAAAAACTGGTCGGCGAAGGATGGACCGACCGTAACGACCGGACGCTTACTTCCGAGGCGGAGGAATTTCTCCGTTCGCTCGCCGATTGATCGGAAAAAATTCTATCTTTGTAAGACCTGCTTCCCGCTTGCGGAGCAGGTCTTGTTTTTGCGATGGCGATGACATGCCGGGCGCTCCGGCGTTCGCTGCGGCCGTCTCGTTTCCCTGGACAGTTCCCTGAAGTCCGGGGCTTTGACCGGGGAGTCGCGAATGACGGCGTCCGAAGTGGATATATGCGGCAGGAAACTCCGGTGCGCTGAAATGTGCTTGCGATATATCCGTGGCATGCCGGGAGAGGGACGACTCCGATAGGCGCATTTCGAACAGAGACGTTCGGAAGTCCTCTCGAAGGGCGGAACGTCCGAATGTCCGGCCCGATGTCGCGGGCGACGGAGGTCGGTTCGGGGATTGCTGTTTCCGGAACGAAGGTATGTCGAGTGTGTGGTCGCCCTGGTGTCCGCCGGTGTCGTCCTTGCGACCTGCCGCCTCGTATCTCGAAACTAACCGTTTTTAACCCGAATACCGATGAACCTTTCGACGAAATCTTTTTTTGCCTGTGTCGCCGCTTTCTGTACGGCGACGCTGTCGGCCCAGACGGTGGCCTTTGCCCCGCAGAGGGAAGTGTGGTTGCGCAAGGCGGCCGAAAACATGCCCGAACTGATCGAAACCGAGAAACATCCCTGCCGGATCGTGATTCCCCGACAGGACTCCCTTGCGTTTCAGGGGTGGACGATGGACGAGGCGGGCGACATGGCATCGTTCTACGACCGGTCGTTCAAGGCCCGCCGGGAAGCGATCGTCGATTTCGGTGAACATATGACCGGCTATTTCACGTTCTCCGTAAACACCGATACCGATTCGGACGCTCCTCTGCGTTTCCGTCTGACGTTCGCCGAAGTGCCCTCGGAACTCAATACGCCATTCGATCCTTACCCCGGCTCTCTCAGCCGGGCATGGCTTCAGGATGAGGTGGTGACGGTGATGCGTCTCCCTGCCGAAGTGACCGTGCCGCGGCGCGTGGCGTTCCGGTATGTGAAGATCGAGATGCTGGCCCATTCGTCGTTCGATTTCCGGATCACCGACATGCACTGCAAAGCCGTCACATCGGCTGCCGGCGAGGCTCCGGCGCTTGCGCCCGGAACCGATCCCCGGATACGGAGGATCCATGACGTGGGGCTGACTACGCTCAGGGAATGTATGCAGACCGTCTACGAGGACGGACCCAAGCGGGACCGGAGGCTTTGGATCGGCGATCTCTATCTCGAATCGCTGGCCAATGCCTGTTCCTTCCGCAATCACGCGCTGACGCGTCGTTGTCTGTATCTGCTGGCGGCTTTGGCCGACGAGGAGGGCTGGCTGCACGCCACGGTATACGAACGTCCGACGCCGCATCCCCAGTACCGGCAGCATACGATGGATTACAGCCTGCTTTACGGCGTCACGCTCTGCGAATATCTCCGTGCGACGGGCGACCGGCAGACGGCCGAAGACCTGTGGCCCGTCGTGGTGCGTCAGGTCGAATTCGCACGCACCTATCTCAGGGACGACATATACGATATGGACAAAAAGCCCGGATGGTGGCTCGTCTTCGACTGGAAAGACGATCTGGACCGGCACGCTTCGATGCAGGGCCTGATGACTTTCGCTGTCGAACAAAGTTATGAACTGGCCCGTATGCTCGGTCGCGAGGGGGAAGTGAAACATTGGCCTGGCGTCGTCAGGGCGATGAAGGATGCCTCGCGCAAAACGTTTTTCGACAGAAAGACCGGGCTGGTTTATTCCGGACCGAATCGTCAGGTATCCTACCTGTCTCAGGTGTGGATGATCCTTTCCGGAACGCTTTCCGCCGAGGAGGGCGCCCGGGCGTTGAAAGCCGTGCTCGCCGATCCGGCAGCCTGCTATCCGGGATCGCCCTATGCCTATCATTACCTGATCGAAGCCATGATCCGGTGCGGCATGGAAGAGGAGGCCCGGACGAAGCTCATGGAGTATTGGGGCGGAATGATCGACCGCGGGGCCGATACATTCTGGGAAGTGTACGATCCGAACGACGACTTCAAATCGCCTTACGGTTTCTTCCCGATCAACAGCTACTGCCACGCATGGAGCTGTACGCCGGTCTACTTCATTCATAAGTATAAGGAGGTTTTCCAGCGGTAGGCGGCACAGATTCGTGCCGGCGCTTCTCCGGTGTCTCGGCGGGGGGCGGTCCCTATGCATTGTCCGGATGCAAGTGCGGCTGCATTGGAGCACGACGGTCTCGGGAGCATAGAAAACCTTAGGGAAGGCTGTCCTGTACCCGCAATGTACGACGTCCGTTTCGCCTCGAAGGGCGGGACGGACGTTCGTTTTTTCGGAAGAACCGGTAGGACGGGAATCGGTCGGTAGGATGGAAACGTCACTCTGTCAGAGCAATCCTGCCTCGTAGAGCTGGATGAGTTCCTCGACGAGCTGGTCCTCGCCCTCCTTGTCGTAGGTGTCCTTGAGGTTGGCGCCGAAAAGCCGGGCGACGCTTTGCCAGAAAAAGGCGCGGAAGCCGCCCCGCAGTTCCTTGACCAGATCGTAGGATGTGTGTTCGGTTTCGCGGTCGATCAGTTTGATGAGCAGTTTGCCTTGCGAAAAGGTCATTTTTTTCAACACGGGCGTGTATTTCTGTTTCAGCGCCTTTTCCATCGCCTTGACATACTCCTGTTTTTCGCGGCGTGAGGGCAGGGTTTCCATGTGGGCTTCCATCGCCTTGAGCGTCGTGTTGGCCTCTTTAGCGATAGGGTATACCTTTTTCAGATTATAGATCAGGCGGGCCCAGCGGCGCGTATCGACCGTGCGCTGGAAAACGAAGAACGGACGCATGTGTACGGTCGTGACCGTGTCGCCATCGACGACCCGCGTTCGGGCGACGCCGTATTCGGTCATGACCTGTGCGGAAAGGCCTGCCGAGCAGGCCAGTATCGCGACGATGACAAGCAGGGTCCTTTTCATTCCCGATTTCTCCAAATAATTCGTACCTTTGCAAAGGTAATCAATATCGGACGGGATCGTTCCGCCCGGATGCAATAAAAACGTGCGGATGCGCATGTTTGTTGCACAGAGAGGCGATCTCGTCAGTCGTCCGGCGGGCGAGGCGTTCTCCGGACGGAGGGTTTCCGATGTAACCCGGCAGCGGAGGGACCGCTGCCAAGCAAAGAATTTCGTATGGCCGTAGAAAACGACGCTATGTTGATTCGGCGTGAGCTTCTCACGCGCATTTCCCGCCTGCTCATGCAGGGCCAGCTCCGAAGAAAAGTAGACCGTATTCCGCTGGAACTGCGCCCCAAAGGCGCTCCCACGTCGCGCTGTTGCGTGTATAAGGACCGGGCCATGATCAAATACAAGATCATGGCGCTGCTGGGATTCAGCATCCAGGACGAGCAGGACGAGCTGATTCCGCTTTCGGAATACGCCGAGCTGGCTTTCGAGCGCCACAGGGTTTCGCCCCGGCCGCTGACGGTGGTGGACGAGGTATGCAGCGCTTGCGTGAAGGTCAGCTATGTCGTGACGAACATGTGTCGGGGGTGTCTGGCCCGTCCCTGTACCATCAATTGTCCGAAAAATGCCGTCGAGTTCCGCGATGGCCAGGCCCATATCGACCACCAAAAATGTGTGAACTGCGGCCTGTGCAAAAAGAACTGTCCGTTCCATGCCATCGTCTACGTGCCGATTCCCTGCGAAGAATCGTGTCCCGTGGGCGCCATTTCGAAAGACGAGGACGGGCACGAGCGGATCGATTTCGACAAATGTATTTACTGCGGACGCTGCGTGAGTTCGTGTCCTTTCGGGGCCGTGATGGAAAAATCGCAGCTGATCGACGTTTTCAAGGCCCTGCAGGAAAAGACGGAACGTAAGAAAGTGATCGCTATGGTCGCGCCGGCCATCGCCGGGCAGTTTCGCGCTCCGCTGGGCAACATCCTCGGAGCCGTCCGCCAGTTGGGCTTCGACGACGTGATCGAGGTGGCCAAGGGTGCCGACACCACGACGCGCAACGAGGCGGCCGAATTCCTGCACAAGATGGAGGAGGGTCAGAAATTTATGACCACCTCCTGCTGTCCGTCCTACACCGCGCTGGTACACAAGCATATCCCGGAACTGAAGCCTTTCGTGTCCGATACCAGAACGCCGATGGGGTATACGGCCGAACTGGCCCGCGAGATGTATCCCGAAGCCGTGCTCGTATTCATCGGTCCCTGTCTGGCCAAACGGCACGAGACCTACATGGACCCCAATGCCGATCTGATGCTCAGTTTCGAAGAGCTGGATGCGATGTTTGTAGCAGCCGGCATAGATATTGTCAATATGACCGGCGTGAAACTCGATGACGATATCGATTCCACGAGCCGCGGATACCCGGTGTCGTCCGGGGTGATGACGGCCGTGAAGTCCCGCCTGCCGGAGGGGACCGATATTCGTCCGCTCGTCATCAACGGCATCGACAAACAGGCCATCCGGGAGATGAAGGGATTCCCGAAAGCCTGTGCGGCCAACATGGTCGAAGTGATGGCCTGCGAGGGCGGATGCGTGGGCGGATGCAATACGATCGCCAACAGCAAGGTGGCGGCCCGTCAGATCGGCGTCGTCGCAAAGAAATAGGGATGTTAAGTTGGATCCGATAACTTCCGTGTGCCGGAGCTCGAGGGTGATGCGGCTTTTGCTCCGGATACCGCTGTCTGCGGGACCGGAGTCGGTCTTCCGCTCGGCAGCCGGCCGAGGTTCGGAGATCGCCGTGCGGGCTTCCGCCGGTACGGGAAAGGATAATAGTGAGAATCAATAGTTGAAATAATTATGTGTACAAATCAACAGGTCGGCGAAAGAATCTTCTGGACCGGCGTGAACGACCGACGCAAACATCTGTTCGAGAATATATGGCCGTTGCCTTACGGCGTGTCGTACAACTCCTATCTGATCCGCGACGAGCGGTGTGCGCTGATGGACACCGTCGAGACGGGAAGCGACGGCAGTTATCTGGATTGGGTCGTCGAAACGCTCGACGGCTGCAAGCTCGACTATCTGGTGATCCATCACATGGAGCTGGACCATTCGGGCGAGATCGAAAATCTGGTGGCCCGTTTCCCCGATGTGAAAATCGTAGGGAATGTCAAGACGTTCAAGGTGCTGGAGTCCTATTTCGGTACTTCGGACAACCTGCTCGAGGTCAAGGACGGAGATGTGCTCGATTTGGGACATCATAAGCTGAAATTCGTCTTCACGCCCTGGGTGCACTGGCCGGAAACGATGATGAGCTACGATCTGACCGAGAACGTGCTGTTTTCCGGTGACGCTTTCGGCATGTTCGGGGCGCTCGACGGAGGTGTGTTCGACGATCAGGTCGATTTCGAGCGCTATTACGAGGACGAGATGCGCCGTTACTATTCCAATATCGTGGGTAAGTACAGTCCGATGGTGCAGAAGGCGCTGGCCAAGCTCTCCGGAACGGAAGTACGGACGATCTGTCCGCTCCACGGACTGGTATGGCGCAGCGAGCCGCAGAAGGTGATCGGACTCTACGACCGGTGGAGCCGGTACGAAGCCGAAGACGGCGTGGTGGTGATCTATGCGTCGATGTATGGCAATACGGCCCGCATGGCCGACCGCATCGCCCGCCGTATGGCACAGAACGGGGTGAAAAACATCCGGGTGTTCGATGTGTCGAAAACGCATATCTCCTATCTTATCAGCGAGATATGGCAGTACAAGGGCGTCGTGCTGGGTAGTTGTGCCTACAATCTGGAGATGTTCCCTCTGATGGAGAACCTGACGCGGGAATTGATCCATATGGGTGTCAAGGGAAAATACCTCGGTCTGTTCGGTTCGTACAGTTGGAACGGCGGCGGCGTCAAGAATCTCAACGCCTTTGCCGACACGATCGGGTGGGAACAGGTGGCTCCCGCCGCCGAAATCAAGGGGCGGCCCGGTCCTGGCAAATACGAGGCCTGCGACGCACTGGCCGATGCGATGGCCGCGCGGCTGAAAAAGTAAACACGCGTATTGCCGCAGAAGTGCCGGTGGAAAGCGGAAGTCGGTACCTTTGAGGAGCATTCGGCGGCGAAGTAGGTTCCTGCTCTCGGACCGTGGCCGGGAACCGCTGCGACCGACAGCGGCCGGATCGGGATATTTCGGTTGCCGGACCATAATCATACATCGACGTATGCAATCATCGTTGTATACGTCGATGTGCTTTATACGACGGAACCGGACTCGTCTGGCCGTTGTCGCTTACGGTCCGGGTGGTTTCGTCCCGAGGAAGGTGCGGAACCGTAAGCGGCCGGAGAGGCGGCGGAGATAGCTGTACGCAGGGACTAAGGCCGCGATACATCCGTCGATATTTCTGAGTCCGAGACCGTGTTTCGATTCCGACCGCTGTTATCCGCACCTCTGGACTGTGTGTCGGAATTGTGTTTTCCCGAGTTTGTTCCCGGTAGGAACATTGGGATTTCAACGTCTGCGGGAAGTTTTGAACCATTCTTTCAAGCGCTCCGCTCCGGCTTTGCCGAGGATGAGCAGGGCGCTGTACTGTGCCGTCTTGGCCAGTCCGAAGAATAGGGTCCAGAGCACGCCTTTCGCCGCGACGGAAATGGGCAGCAACATCTGGGCGAAAGAAACGGCATAGCAGAGCAGGCACACCAGTGCTACGATCACTCCGGTTCTGAACGAGAGCGATTGCAGCCATTCTTTCATTTTTGCGAAATATTTTTGTCTCATGGCAGGGTGATGGCCGGTTCCGTACAGGCAATGGTGTCGCAGGGACCGCGGGCCGTGCTCCGAAATGCATGGCGCCGGTAACGGATGTCCGCACGCAGGGATACGCAACTATGTCGCCGAAACGCAACGACCGCGGTCGTCCCGGACGAACAAAAGGGGCGTCCTAATCGTTTTTCGAGCGGATGTAATTTTTGAGGATATGGAACGCCGGCGCGGCCATCGCTCCGTGGTCGTAGCCGTCCAGTTCATACAGGAGAGTCTCTTTGTGCCCGCAAACTTTCATCATGCGCCACAGATAGGCGTTCTCTTCGTAGCGTCCGAGCATTTCCAGTTCACGGTCGCCCGATACGATAATCAGGGGCGGTGCGTCGGGGCGGACGTGGAACAGCGGAGCGGTCTCGTCGATAAGGGGTTGCGTATCGCTCATGCCCATGGCCTGGCGGTAGGCGAAATGACAGATCGCATGTCCGCTGAACGGAATCAGCGCCGCGATCGAATCGGCGTCGATCCGGTGGGCCGCCAGCCATTTCTTGTCCAGTCCGATCATGTTGGTCAGATAACCTCCGGCCGAATGTCCGCTCACGTATATCTTCCGCGGGTCGCCGCCGTATTTCCCGATTTGCCCGAAAGTCCATGCCACCGAAGCGGCTGCGTCTTCTATGCAGTCCTGCAACGAGGCCTTCGGCAGCAGCCGGTAATTGACGGCTACGACGACCATGTCGCAGTTTTTCAGCTCGTTCGGAATGAATTTCTCGCCGCCGGACAATCCTCCGCCGTGGAACCATACGACGACGGGCCGCTCTTTCTCGCCCTCGGGGTAATAGACGTCCAGCCTGCACCGTTCCAGCGCATACGGATCGCCCGTCGTGCGGTAGGGGATATTCTCTTCGAGGCGGTAGTTTTTCTGGGCGAAAGCCGGGAGGGCAAGGTACGCTCCCAGCAGAATCAGACATAGTTTTTTCATGGGAAAACATTTTGCCGATGAAGATACGAAATAAACCGCGGTTTTCCTCTTCGCTACCGTCGCGGCCGGGATAAAACGAACAAAATCG
>UROX01000022.1 GCA_900549685.1 uncultured Alistipes sp. | reverse complement strand
GACTCGGGAACGCAAATTCCGGCGACATATTCCGTTCGGTCGTTCCGGACAAACAGAAAATCCTACCGCGATCACCTGTTGCAAATTCCGATTATGTTTCGGATATTTGCCTGTCAGAAAATGAACATTCATTCATCGAAATAAAAAAGAATGGCCAAAAGAACCGACCCCTCCAAAATGGACCGCATCCGGGAAGCCGCCGTGGAAATCATCAGCCGCCACGGCATTCTCGACTGCTCGGTTGCGTCCATCGCCCGACAGGCCGGCGTTTCGGTAGGGTATTTGTACCGCCACTATCCCGGTAAGGGCGAACTTATCAACGATTTGCTCCTGGACGCCCTGAACACGATCACCCGGCAAATCGACTCGTTGATGGAAAAGACGGAGGACATCCGGCGGATCGTGGCGGACATCGTGGCTTTTCTGCTCGAAAATGCCGCCGCCCACCCGGCCCGTTACCGGTTCCTGATCATGCTGCTGAACGACCTTTCCGTCGAAATCGACCCGGAAATCCGCCGGAAAATCACGGAGATCGGATACCGGCTCATCGCGGCGGGTAAAAAAAACGAAGGTCTGCGAGCCGACATTTCGATCGACGATCTGTATATGGCTCTGGTCGGAATTCCGATGCAATACCTCGCCTCGTGGTATAAATTCGGGTTCGAAGCCGGACACACGGACACCGGTCGGCTGACCGACAAAATCATAAAAGTATCTTTGAGCGCAATTCAATGACAGAACGATGGGTATGAAGAATTCGATCGTATTGCTTACTGCCGCCATTTGCACGGCGATTTCGGTTTGCGGACAGGAACGCAGACCGCTGACATTCGACCAGGCGCTGGAAATGACCGTCACCCGAAACCCCGAACTCAAAGCCGCCGCCTACGAAGAGGAGACCGCCCGCAAGGAACGCAAAGCCGCCTACGGGCTGCGTCTTCCGCAGGCGAGCGTAACGGGCGCCTACGTCTATATGGGCGACGACATGAACATCGACCTGAACGCGGCCAAAGCCCCCGTGGAGGGAATCATCGGAGGACTGCCCGAGGGCATGCTTCCGCCCGCCGTACTTCAGCAGGCCGCCGTACTCATGTCACGGGATTGGGCCATGAAACTTCAGGACCGGAGTCTGGGCAACGTCAGCGCCAACGTGACCCTCCCGCTTTATACCGGAGGAAAAATCAACGCGGCCAACAACGCGGCCAAGATCAAGATAGACGAGGCGGTCCAGAACGGCAACCGCACCCGCAACGCTCTGATCTCGGAGCTTACCGAACGTTATTACGGTCTGGCGCTGGCCCTGCAGGTAGTCGAGGTGAGACGACAGGTGCTCGAAGGCATGCGACACCACCTCTCCGACGCCAAGGCACTGGAGGCCAACGGCATCATCGCACGCAGCGAACGCCTGTACGCCGAAGTGCACGCGGCCGAAGCCGAACGGGAATACCTCAAAGCGCAGAAAACGGCCGAAACCCTCGCCAGCGCACTGGCGGGCACGCTGGGCAGCGACGAACCCTACATGCCGGCCACGACGATGTTCATCCTGCAGGAGATCGAAGATGTCGATCATTTCAAGACGCTGGCCGCACAGCATAATCCGCTGCTGCGGCAGGTGGAGCTCAAGCGTCAGCTCGCCGGCGAGAATCTCCGTCTGCAACGGGCCGACTTCGCTCCGCAGGTAGCCCTGACCGGCATGGCCTCGCTTTACAGCTATCAGGTGTCGCCCATCGTTCCCAAATGGGCCGTCGGAGCGGGCGTATCGTTCAAAATCTTCGACGGGCTGCATAGGGAATACAAATTCAGCGCGGCCAAGTCGCAGATCCGGCAGGTCGAAGCCGTCCGGGAACAGGCCGCCCAGGACATCCGCACGCTGATCGACAAACTCTACAACGAACTGGCCACCTACTCGCAGCAGATGCCCTCCGTAGATGCGTCGCGCACATTCGCCGAAGAATACCTGCGCATCAAGGAAGAAGCCTTCAAGGAGGGAGTGGCTCCCTCGTCGGACGTCGTGGACGCCCGGATGAATCTGGCGAAAATCAAAACCGAGCGCCTGCAGGCCGCCTATTACTACGACCTGATGCTCGCCCGGCTGCTGGAAGCCTGCGGACAGAGCGAAGCGTTCCCCGATTACGGGAAACGTTCCCCTGCCGATCCGTTTCGAATAAACAACCCTTTCAAAAAGCACATAACGCAAAAGACAATATGAAAAGAAGCAACGTCATCGGAATGACCATCGGCATCGTCGTGGCGATCGTCGCCGTGTCGCTCATCGGCTGGTATGCCGTCCGCCCCGTCCCCACGCTGATACAGGGAGAGGTCGAAGTGAAAAGCCTGAAAATATCCTCGAAACTGGCCGGCCGCATCGAGCAGCTGGACGTCCGGGAAGGACAAAGCGTAAAAAAAGGCGATCTGCTCTTCGTGCTTTCCACGCCCGAAGCGCAGGCCAAACTCCGTCAGGCCGAAGCGGCACGCAATGCAGCCGGCGCCCAGAGCAAAAAAGCCGCCCGGGGTGCCCGAAAAGGCGAGATCGAAGGAACTCGCAACCTGTGGCAAAAAGCCGAAGCGGGACTCGAACTGGCCCGGAAAAGTTACGAACGGGTCAAAAACCTTTACGACACCGGCGTGGTTCCGGCCCAGAAACACGACGAGGCGCTGGCCAACCTCCGTGCGATGGAAACCTCCGCGGCAGCGGCCAAAGCCCAGTACGAAATGGCTGTGGAAGGCGCCCGGATCGAAGATCGGGAAGCCGCAGCCGCTCTGGTGGAACAGGCCTCGGGTGCGGTTTCCGAAGTGGAATCCTACCTGAGCGACGCGATGCAGTATTCGCCCATCGATGGCGAAGTATCGACCGTCATCGCCGAGCAAGGCGAGCTGGTCGGATCGGGCTACCCGGTGGTCACGCTGCTCGACATGGACGACATGTGGGTATCGTTCAACATCAAGGAAGATCTGCTGCCCAAAATCCGGATCGGATCGACCTTCACGGCCTACGTCCCCGGCATCGGACGCGAGATCGAACTGAAAGTCGATTATATGGCCGTACAGGCCGAATACGCCACATGGTCGGCCACGAGAACCAAAGGCGACTTCGACATCCGCACGTTCGAGGTCAAGGCCCGTCCCGTATCGCAGACCGAAGGCCTGCGTCCGGGCATGACGGTCACGGTCGATTGGGACGCGATCCGCTGAGGTCCCCCGCGTCCGTCCGGTAGAGTAGGTCGTCGCCCCGCGGGAAATCCCCGTCGCAACGGAGCGGACGACCGGAGAGAGTTCAACAAAACCCGAAAAGAATGAATCCGATCCGTGCCTTCCGGAACGTATTGATCCGCGAGATCGAATCGTTCGGAAACCACAAAGTATTTTACAGGCTTTCGCTGGGACTTCCCGTGCTGGCGTTCCTGTTTTTCATTCTGCTGTTCGAAACGGGCGTTCCGCGCGACATGCCGGTCGCCGTGCTCGACGAGGACCATTCGCCGCTGTCGCGACGTCTCACGAGAATGATCGACGCGACGCCGTCGGCCCGCGTCGCCTATCACATCACGGACATGGCCGAAGGGGAACGCATGATGAAGGAGGGAAAGATCGACGCTATCGTCTCGATCCCGCGCGACATGGAGAAAGACATTTACAGCAATACGCAATCCCATGCGGTCGTCTACATCAACGGCCTGAACCTAACCAAAAACGGTCTGCTGAACAAAGACCTGCAAACCGTCGTCACGACTTTCTCTTCGGGCATACAGGTCCAGACGTTGATGAAAAAAGGACTGTCGGAAGCCGAAGCCTACAACCAGATGATGCCGATCTATTTCGAGAAGCACGTCCTCTTCAATCCCTACATCAACTACGGCTATTACCTGCTGCCGAGCTTTTTGCCGCTCATGCTGATGCTCTTCACGGTACTCGCCACGGTCTTTACGATCGGCGTGGAACTCAAAAACGGCACGGCACGCCAGTGGCTCGCGACGGCCGGCGACAACACGGTCGTCGCGCTGGCAGGGAAACTGACGCCGTATACGATCATTTTCTTCGCGCTGTGCATGCTTATGAACACGCTACTCTACAAATTCATCGGCGTACCGCTCCGCGGCAACGTCACGCTGCTGTTCGTCTCCGGCCTGATTTTCGTGCTGGCCCATCAGGCCTTGGGCGTGTTTTTCATCGCCCTGCTCAGTAATCTGCGGCTGGCGCTCTCGATCGCGGGCGGATACTCGGTTCTGTCGTTCACTTATTCGGGGCTCACGTTCCCGTTCATGGCGATGGATCTTCCCATGCGCATCGCAGGCCACATTTTCCCGATGACATTCTACATCGACGCATTCATCGACCAGGCCATGCGGGGTGCTCCGGTCCATTATACGATCCAATACGTAGGCTACATGTCGATTTTCATTCTGCTGCCGGTCCTGCTGCTTCCCAGACTGAAAAAGATATGTACCCTTGAAAAATACTGGGGGAGGTTGTAATGATGAAAACGACCCGACAGAGTTCGAAACTCAAAGAATTCGCCGACGTGCTGCGGCACGAGTTCCGTCATATTTTCCATGATGCGGGTGTGATGCTCATCGTCGTGGGTGCCATTCTGATCTATGCGACGGCCTATTCGCTGGCCTATCGGAACGAAGTGCTGCGCGAGGTGCCCGTCGCGGTAGTCGATCTCAGTCATACGGCGTCCAGCCGACAGCTCGTCCGCTCGTTCGACGCGACTCCCAACCTGAAAGTGGCCTACAAACCGTCCAGTCTCGAGGAAGCGAAAGAACTGTTTTTCGCCCGTAAAATCAACGGCGCGATCGTCATTCCCTCCGATTACGAGAAGAAACTCCTGCGCAACGAACGGGTGAATCTGGCCGTCTACGCCGACGCGAGCTATTTCCTGATGTACCGTCAGGTGTTCTTCGACGTCACGGGCAGCGTGCTCCATTCGAACAGCGACATCGAGTGGAGACGTTTCGTATCCCGAGGCGCCCAGCCCGAACAGGCTCAGGCGTTGAGCAACCCTCTCTCGCTCTCGGTAAGGAACATGTACAACCCTTACGGAGGATATGCCTCGTTCGTCATGCCGGCCATCATCCTGCTCATCATCCAGCAAACCCTGCTCATCGGGATCGGCATGGTGGGCGGCACATGGCGCGAACGGAAGCTCTACAAAACGCTCATCCCGACCGGAGCCGAACGCATGTCGGTCATCCCGCTCGTACTGGGAAAATCGGCAGCTTACGTCTCGATCTACGCGCTGACGCTGCTGTACGTACTCGGATTCCATTACAAGCTGTTCGGCTATCCGATGAACGGACGTCCGGGCGACATCGTGCTGTTCCTGCTTCCTTACATTCTCTCGTGCACCTTTATGGGAATCGCTTTCTCGTCGCTGTTCAAGTACAGAGAGAATTCGCTCATTTTCCTGCTTTTCACCTCCATCCCGTTCCTGATGCTCAGCGGAGTGTCGCTTCCCGAACAGGCCATGCCCGGCTGGCTCTTCCGGTTCGGCAAAATCATCCCGAGCAGCAGCGGCGTGGACGGTTTCGTACGCATACAGACGATGGGTGCCACCCTGAACGAAGTTAGCGTACAGTTCCGGACGCTGTGGATTCTGACCGGAGCGTACTTCGTCCTGGCCTGTCTGGGCATGCGCAACGTTCTGTTCAGGGTCGAACGGAAAGATGCGCAGCGAAAAGAAAAAACGGCCGATGGTCCGGCCGATCCGCAACCTACCGAAAACATCCGAACACTATGAAAATAAAAACAGGACTGGCAGCCTTCGGGTTGTCCGGACAAGTCTTTCACGCCCCCTTCATCGAGGCGCACCCGAATTTCGAACTGACGGCCGTCGTCGAACGGAGCCGGAAAAAAGCGGCGGAAAGCTACCCCCGCATCCGGTCCGTCGCCTCGTTCGACGAACTGCTCCGCGAAGACATCGAACTGGTCGTCGTCGATACGCCCGACACGACGCACTATGCGCTCTGCCGGGCGGCGCTCGAAGCGGGCAAACACGTCGTCGTCGAAAAACCGTTCGTCACGACACGGCAACAGGCCGAAGAACTGGTCGAACTGGCCGAACGCAAAGGACTCCTGCTGATCGTATACCAGAACCGCCGTTGGGACGGAGATTTCCTGACCGTCCGGAAAATCATGGAATCGGGCGCACTGGGCCGCATCGTCGAATTCCAGTCCTCGTTCCAACGCTACCGGCCGCAGATCACGCAGTCCGTCTGGAAAGAGACACCGAACGGAGCGAGGGTAGGGATCACCTACAACCTCTGTTCGCATCTGTGCGACCAGGCGGTCGTGCTGTTCGGCAAGCCGGAAGGCGTATGGGCTACGCTGGCTTCCCAGAGAGACGGCAGCCGGATCGACGATTACAGCTTCATCGAACTGATGTACCCCGATGTCAAGGTCTCGCTGCGGGCCGGTATGCTCATCCGCGAGGAAGGTCCCCGTTTCGCCGTGCACGGCACGAAAGGCTCTTACGTGAAATACGGACTCGATCCGCAGGAAAACGCCCTGCGGCACGAAGGCGCCTCGCCTTCCGCCGGCGTGTGGTGCAGCGAGGACGAAGGACGATGGGGCATTCTCCATACCGACGAAGGCCGAAAACCGTATCCCACCGTCGCGGGAAACTACATGCGCTTCTACGACAGCGTATACGCCTCTGTACGAGAAAACGCATCGCCCGCCGTTTCGCACACCGAGATGCTCACGGACATCGCCATTCTGGAAGCCGTTTTCGAAAGCCACCGCACGGGGTGTATCGTCCGGATATGATCTTCCGTCGGCATCTCTGGACCGGATTCGACAATTCCCGGCCACACTTGCACCTCCTGCCGGGAACGGAAATAAGAAATTTGTACGTAAATTGCACGATCGCCGTTCGCAACGGTTTCCACAGGATTTCGGACCCGACCGCATGCGACGGCGAACCGAAAGACCTGCTTCACTGTATGACATAACCAATTCCGTATGATTATGAAAAGCAAATTCTTAGAAGACTTCAAAAAATTCGCCATGCGCGGCAATGTCGTCGATATGGCTGTGGGTATCATCATCGGCGGCGCCTTCGGCAAAATCGTATCGTCGCTGGTCTCCGACATCATCATGCCTCCGATCGGCCTGCTCGTCGGCGGCGTCAATTTCACGGACCTCAAGATCGACCTCGCCCAAGCCGTGCTCTCTCCGACCGGCGAAGTCGTCAAACCCGCCGTGACGATCAACTACGGCACGTTCCTGCAGACCACCTTCGACTTCCTCATCATCGCGTTCTCCATCTTCCTATTCATCAAACTGTTGAGCAAACTCGAACGCAAGAAAGAAGAGGCTCCCGCCGCTCCGCCGGCTCCGGCCCCCGACATCGAACTGCTCTCCGAGATCCGGGACCTGCTCAAAGAGAAAAAATAAGACATCAGACGTCCGACCTGCCCGTTTTTCGGCTGCCGGACAATCCGCCGCACCGTCTCCTGCACACGACCGATGCCGTGTCCGGGAGACGGTGCTGTTCCATGTACCGACCTCGACAGGCTCGGCATTTTCCGGACAATAACTTCAGGATTCCGCCGGAGCGAAGACCGGAGAGGGCCGGAAACGCCCCATGACCGCGAACGACAACGGTCCGATGCCCCAAATAACTTCGGCATACAAAAGCACGACCGCTTTCCCGCAAACGGGGAAAATCCGATGGAACCGCTCCTCTGCCGCCCCCGAACAAAGCCACAGACCGAACTCGAGAATCACGGTTCCTGCGGCGTGTTCCTAACATCCCCGCCGCTATTTCAAAAAAGGGCTTTGCGAGTATCGCAAAACCCTTTCTTATCCGTCCTCGGATCGGACCGGTTTTAGAACGGAGGCATTCCGCCCCCCGGAGGAGGACCCATCGGCGGACCGGAAGGACGGCCGCCGCGGTCTCCGCCACGCTCGCCCCGCGAGTCGTTTCCGCCCGGACGGTAGTCCGAAGGCATGTCGTATTTTTTTCCTCCCTTGCCCTTGAATACCCGGAGGTTATAGACGAAGTTGAGACTCACGTAGCGTCCCAGCACGTTGGTCGTCACATTCTGGATGTAGTTCTGCGAAACGGTACGCACGAAGCTCTTGTTGCGGTCGAGCAGGTCGTTCACCCGCACGCTGACCTCGCCCCGCTGGTTCTTGAAAAGTTTCTTGCCCAAAGAGGCATTGACCAGCAGGAATTCTTCGGAGAAAGAGTCGGTGATCCCCCGGTACTTGGAATAGCTTCCGTCCGCCTGCAGCGTGATTCCGCCCCAGGTGACCCATTTGACGCGTGCGGTTCCCACTCCGTTGAAATACTCGTTATCGGTTGTCGAACGGGCGACATTGTAGCTGGCATTGTACGACACGGTGAAGTCAATCTTATCGCTGATGTTGCTTCCGATGACGATTCCGCCCGAATAGGACGTATTGGTCGTCGTGCTGCGCACATTGTTGTATACGGTAGGCAAAGCCGTATACGCAGCCCGCACGTTGAAATTCACGTTGCTGGCCAGCCAGCTGACCGGCAGACCGTAACTCAGCACGCCGTTCACGTTCCAGTAACCGTTCAGGTTCACCGGGCGGGAATACTGCGCCCCCTGATCGAGCACGATAATGGTATTGCCCGCCGCGTCCTTCACCTCGTACCCCGGACGGTCGGCCCGCTCCACGGCATTGGATATGTAGTTGGACTGCGTCGATCCGCTCACGGCAGCCATGAATGTCCGTCCCTTGGTCACGTTGGCATTGACATACCGCAGGCTGAGGTTATGGCTGTACACCGGACGGAGATCCGGATTTCCCTGCGAAATGAACAGCGGATTGGACACGTCCAGCACGTTCTGCAACTGCGTCACCGAAGGCGTATCGGTATTCGAACGGAGCATGGCACGCAGCGTATTGGTCTTGGAGAACCTGAAATCGAGCATCGCCATATAAACGACGTTATTGAATCCGGTCGAGAGGTGCGAACGGGAAACGGACGGGAAAAGCTGATCGCCCGTCAGCGTGGCGTACTGGTAATTGACATTGGTCACGAACATCGCCTTGTCGCTGTGGTAACGGAATCCCGGACCGACCCGATGAGTCAGGTAGCCGCTATTGTACGTATTCGACAGGCTGTCCAGAAACACCTCTTCGGGCATCTCGTAGGAACGTTTGTCGCGGTCGGAATAATTGTACGACAGATTGTAGTTGAACAGCACCTGAGCATGTTCCGACACAGGTTCGGAATAGGAGACCCGCCCGCTCGCATGATAGCCGCTCGAACGGCTGGCGATATACTGGTTGAGCGTCCGCGACGAATCGGGCGCGAAATACCTCGTCAGCGAATACTGGTCGTTGTCCCGGTCGTTCTTCGACATTCCTCCGTTGATCGACAGGCTCAGTACCCGGCCGGGACGCCCTCCGAAACGGTGCATGTAGAGCAGGTTTCCCGAAATGTTGTACCCTTCGGTGTGGGCGCTCGTCGCGCTTTTGAGAAAGTTGAGCAGCGTGGATGCCGCATCGTCCCGCATCGACGTGGCCGACGTGTCGGCGCCGTGCGAATCGTTCGACTGGAAGCGGATGTTGGGACGGAACATGAACGTGTTGTTCTCGTTCATCTTATACTCCACGCGGGCATTGATCCGGTGGTTGAAGTTGCGCGAGAAACTCTGACTGAGCTCGTCGTACAGTTGGTTCGAGAAATATTCGCGCTGAGTGAGCGCATCGGTCTCGTTCTTGGTCGTATTGAAAAAGTAGCTGGCGCTGAGTTTGAGTTTCTCCTTCCATTCGTTCGAGTAATTGACCCCGATGGACTTGACGGTCGATACGCCGCTCTGGTTGCCGATCATAAAGTTGCTCCCGCGACCGCCGCCCCGGCCTCCCCGGCCGCCGTTGGTCCCCATCACATCCAGCAGGTCGTCGATGGCAAAATTCTGCTGATTGACGTTATTGGCCATTCCGATAACCGAAAAACGGCGGTTGTTGTCGAACAGATTCAGGCTCATCCCCGCATTGTAGAGATCGCTGATTCCGTAACCGGCATAGAATTTTCCGAAACGGGCTTTCTCTACGCCCCGGGTGGTGACGATATTGATCGCTTTGTAGTCGTTGCCGTCGTTTACGCCGCTGAACTCCGCCTCGTCGCTTTTCTTGTCGAACACTTCGATCTTGTCGATCACCTCGGCCGGCAGGTTCTTGATAGCGGCGGTCACATCGTCGCCGAAAAACTCCTTACCGTCCACCAGGATCTTTTTCACCTGCTCGCCGTGGGCCTCGACATTTCCGCCCTCGACCTTGATACCGGGCATTTTACCGAGCAGATCGTCGGTTCCCGCATCGCCGGTCACCTTGAAGGCTCCGGCATTGTACACCACCGTATCGCCGTTCTGCGTCGTCCGCATCGTCATGCTCTGGACCACCGTTTCACCGAGCTGCTGCACCTGCGTCTGCATCGGAATGGTTCCCAGCCGCACGGCGGACCGGTCCACCTTCACCGTATCGGTATGGGGCATCAGCCCCATGAACGTCACCTTCATCGCATAGGACCCGTAGACGAGACCGGGAACGGAAAACTTACCGTCCGTGACCGAAGTCGTATATTTTTTGGCAGCGGGATTATCCAGCGGATAACACTCCACGACGGCTCCCACGACAGCCCGACCGTCGTCCGCTTCGTCGATCAGCCGGCCCGATACGGTCCCCGTCGGTTGTGCGTAAAGCTGTACGCCGGCGAAAAAAACGGGGATAACGACACAGAATTTCCAGAAAATGTTCCGTCTCATCACTCTTTATTCGATTGGTTATGTTTTTCCGACTGCAAAAAAACTCATTTTATATGTAAAAACCCGCCAGTTCCCGGTCAAACGGAAAATCGCAGGGGTGAAACGTCCTGCCCGTATCGGGAACCGGGAACGAACATACATTCGACAAACGGCCATCCTATCCTTCGATACGACAATAAAAAGCGACGGGAGCCGGCTTTCAGGACTGTGCCCGCCCCTCCACAGGCTGGCAGAGGAGTATCCCGACCCGGATACGGCAGCCGGAAGCTGCAAGTAAAAGAGGGGACCGGGACCAAGCCGAAGAGTCGGTTATCGACATCCGCCGTTATCTCCGTTCCGGGCAGCGGCCGGCCTTCGGCCGAAACAAAAAGAGCGTTCCGATCCGAAAACGAGACCTGCGGCTGCGGATAAAAACGACCGGAACGGAAAATACGGTCCGCAACTTCGGATGATCGAAACATACCATCGCCCTCATAACGCCGATCCCGAAAACGCAGGTGCGGGACGGCCAGCCGTCCCGCACCCGAATCTCTCTCCGCCGCGAAGAATCACTCGAAGACCGACATAACCGGCCGGCCGATCCACACCTGCGGCTGGTCCACGGCAAAGACATAGCCGATCGTCGGTGCGCAGTCGAACACCATTACGCTCTCGGTAATCTCTTTTCCCCGGCAGATACCTTTGCCGCAGACGATGAAAGGAGACTCCATCTCCGCCATCGAAATGCCACCGTGTCCTTTGCCCGTTCCGCCGTGATCGGCCGTGAAAATCACGATCGCGTCATCTTTCATGCCGGCTTTTTCGATCGTAGCCAGGATTTGCCCCACATACCCGTCGATCGTCCGGCACATCTGGAAATACTCCTCCGATTCCCATCCGCAGGCATGGCCCACCTCGTCCGGCTCGCCGAACGCGATGAATGTAAATGCCGGCTTGTTCTGCTCGATGTAATAGCACATGCTGTCGGCGAGCATCCGGTCGTTCGAAGCATCGTAGTTGATGTCCACGGCCTGCTGTTCGTACAGACAACCGATCGTAGACCAGTTGTAACCGCACGCCATCACCGCCTGAGGATGTTTGTCGCGTATGAGTCCGCATATCCCCGGAAAGATGCCGTATTTACCGATCTCCCGCGAAGGCAGATCGGGCACTTGACTGCCCCACGTCGTGTACCCGTGGATTTCCGGACCGGCCCCCATCAACATCGAAGACCAATTGACGGCACTCGAAGAGGGCAGTACGCTACGGCGCCGCAACGTGTAGCTTCCGTCCTTCATCAACGACTCGATGTGGGGGAAAGCCCCCGGATGAGCGCGCATCACCGCCGAACTGAACCCGTCGCTGCCGATCAGGATCACGTGCTTCGCCTTCTGCGCCGCACATTTTTTGCCTTTCGCATCGGCCTGTCCTCCGGCGAACAAAGCCAGAACGAGAAGTAAAACCAAATTCTTTTTCATAGTGTTTTAAGTTAGTATGTCTATAAAGGGAAAACAATAACCGGTTCCTCTCTTTCGCTATCGGACAGGCTCTTCGCCGACGAACCACCGTTTGAATTCGGGCACCCGCGCCTTGCTCACGATGATGCGCTCCGGCGTTCGCAGACAAAGATTCACCGAAAGCCGGCTCCCGAACCATACCGACATATCGCGGATCGCCCGGCGGGATACGATGAACTGCCGGTTGGCCCTGAAAAAATCGGCGTCCGGCAACTGAGCCATCAGCGTGTCCAGCGAACGGTCCATGGGCAACGTCCTCTCGTCGAACGTCGTGACCGACACCTTCTCGCGCGACGTATAGAAATAGGCGATCTCGTCCGGCGCCACGGGGACCAGCTTGTCGCGGAAAGGGATCAGGAAACATTGCGTCCGGACCGCGGCGAAACGGTTCGTCCGTTCGACGTACTCGTCCGTCTCGTTCCCCGAGAAACGTTTGAACTTGTCGAGCGCCCGCTCCAGCTCGTCCCGCTTGATGGGTTTCAGGATATAGTCGATGCTGTTCACCTTGAAAGCTTCGAGCGCATACCGGTCGTAGGCCGTCGTGAAAACGATGGGGCAGGCGATGTCCGTCTGTTCGAAAATACGGAAAGCCTGACCGTCGGCCAGATGAATATCCATGAATATCAGATCGGGCGAAGGATGCGACCGGACCCAGGCGACGGTATCGGTCACGGTATCGAGCACATCCAGCACGATCACTTCCGGGTCGATCTCCCGCAGCAGGGTCCTCAGATTCGTCGCTGCGGCCGTTTCGTCTTCTACAATCAAAGTTTTCATAAGCGGTTCTGTGTTCGTTCTGCATTTCGCGCTCCGCATCGGAGAATGTTTCCGGCCGGACTTTTATACATAGGTAAAGCCGTTTCCGATCCGCGTTCGGACGGCCCGGACGAAGCTACACCCGAAAAACAGAGCGGCGCCGGACCGGACGATCCGCTCAAGGTTCGACCAAAGGAAGCTCCACACGGAATTCTCCGCCGTTTTTTATGACCCGTACCTCGCGCGACAGGAGCAACTGGTAGCGCGAAGACAGATTCCGGAGTCCGATCCCCGTTCTTTCCGGAGGGTCGATCTTCGGAATCAACGGATTGGAAACGATCAGCTTCCCGTCCCGGGTCCGCAACGAAATGCGGAAGGGGCGCGTCTGGGTGATGCAGTTGTGTTTCACGGCATTTTCGATCAACGGCTGGAGCGACAGTACCGGCAGTTTCCAGTTCCGGTAACGGTCGTCGATCTCCATATCGAAGAACAGCTTGTTCTCATAGCGGACCATCAGCAGATAAAGATACGCTTCGGTAAAGGTCAGCTCGCTCGAAAGCGTGACGAGTTCCTCCTGCCCGGACCGGAGCATATAGCGGAACGTATCGGCCAGCCGGTCGATGTATTCCAGCGCCTTGTCGTTGCTTTTTTCCCGGACGAGCATCGAGAGCGAATTGAGCGAGTTGAACAGAAAATGAGGACTGATCTGGTTGGCCAGCATGTTGTAACGCGTCTGCAGATTTTCGTTTTTGAGGCGTTCGTTCTCAATGATGATGGATTGTTTCTGGTAGAGCAGATCGAAAATTTTGCCGTACAGCACCGTGACGATCAGCACCAGCGACCAGCGCGTGATCTGGAACGGGTTGTACATACGTCCCGTAAACACGGCTGCATTCCACTCTCCGGACCGATTGACGATCGGCATGAAAAGATAGAACAGCATCGTAACGACGATACTGAACATGACTTTATACGGGAACGAAAATCGCCGGACCGTATTGAGCGAAACGACTACCCACGAAGCGAAGAAAAAATAAAATAACTGAACGGCAAGATATTCCGGCGAGATTCCCGGCGGACGCCTTCCGTGCATTTCGCTCGAATAGAGCAGATTGGGAAAATTGACGATCAGCGTCAATGCCAGCGCGACCAGCAGATTGACGATCCGTATGCGATATTTGGCAGCCGTTTTCATCCACCGGGGGCTTATTCCTTATACCACGACGCGTACATCATATAGTCGCGTGCCGTCCGTTCGATGATGTCGCGTACCTGTTCGGGCGTCACATCCTTGACCCGACGGGCCGGAACGCCGGCATACACGCTGCCCGGTTCGATCACGGTGCGCGACAGGACCAGCGAATTGGCCGCGACGATCGACCCGCTGCCCACCACGGCATGGTCGAGCACCGTCGCGCCCATACCGATCAGACACCGGTCCTCGATCCTGGCTCCGTGAATGTTGGCGTTGTGTCCGACCGAAACGTCGTTGCCGATCTCCGTCACCGAACGCTGGTAGAGCGTATGGATCACCGCTCCGTCCTGAATATTGACCCGGTCGCCGATGCGGATCGAATTGACATCGCCCCGAAGGACGGCACCGAACCATATGCTGCAATCCCGTCCGATGACCACATCGCCGATTACCGTAGCGTTCTCGGCCAGAAAAGTGTTCTCTCCGATCACAGGATCGATTCCCCTCAACGATTTTATCAAAGCCATAACGATTCTTTTTCCGGACGTCCGGTCCTGTTGCGACGGACAGCCCCTGTGTTCCAAAAAATTTTAAGATTCCTCCGGACCGGCAACCCGATCCGATTCCCGTTTCCTCAAAAAACGTACGGAAAATTTTTCCGTTCCCGTCGCTCCGTCCCGACAACGGACCAATGTCCTCCCGCTTCGGGAAAAGCACGGAACCGTTCCGCCTGGACACGAATCCCCCGACATTTTCGTCCGGACGGCCGAACGACTTACGCTTCCCGTTCCTGCCGTTTGGCCTCGTCCCAGAGGCGGTCCATCTGCTCCAGCGTCATTTCCCGCAACGTGAGCCTTTGCTCCTCGGCACGGTCCTCGATGTGGGTGAAGCGGGCGATGAACTTGCGGTTGCACTGTTCGAGCGCCGCTTCGGGATCGACACCGTACAGCCGCGCCGCATTGACCAGCGCGAAAAACAGATCGCCGAATTCTTCCGACGTCCGACGTTCATCCGACGCATCGATCTCCCGTTGCAGTTCGCCGATCTCCTCCTTCACCTTATCCCATACGTCCTCGCGTTTTTCCCAGTCGAAACCGGCCGCTGCGGCCTTCTCGCCGATACGATAGGCTTTCACTAACGCGGGCAGACTGCGGGGTACGCCGGAAAGCACGCGTTTCTTCTCGTGGTTCGACGCTTTTTCCTTGAGCTTGATGTCTTCCCAGTTCTGCTTGACCTGCTCGGCATCGGCCGCCGCCGTATCGCCGAACACATGCGGGTGCCTGAAAATGAGCTTCTCGCAGATGCCGTCGGCCACGTCGGCAATGTCGAAGGCATGTTGTTCGTCACCCAGTTTCGAGTAGAACACCACATGCAGTAGCAGGTCGCCCAACTCCTTGCGGATATTGTCCATATCGTGGTCGAGCAGGGCGTCCGCCAGCTCATAAGTTTCTTCTATCGTATTCATTCTCAGCGAATCGAATGTCTGCTTCCGATCCCAGGGACATTTCTCGCGCAGCTCGTCCATCACTTGAAGCAGACGCCCGAATGCGGCCAGTTTTCTATCCATCGTCAGTTACGGTTAATTGTTCGGTCGAATAAAATTATCGAGTAAAAACGCTACATTTGTACTTTATATGCAAAGTATCGAATTTTCGAAATTCAAACGGTCAAATTTAATCATTTAAAATCTAAATTCACAAGAAAATCATGTGCGGAATAGTAGGTTACATAGGCCGCAGGGAGGCATACCCGATTCTCGTCAAAGGCCTGCACAGACTCGAATACCGGGGCTACGACAGTTCGGGCATCGCGCTGATCGACGGCGAAGGCAATCTGAATATCTATAAATCGAAAGGCAAAGTGGCCGAGCTGGAACATGCCGCCCGGTCGAAAAACATATCGGGGACGATCGGCATCGCCCACACCCGCTGGGCGACGCACGGAGAACCCAACGACACCAACGCCCACCCGCATTGCTCGCAATCCGAAACGCTGGCCATCGTCCACAACGGCATCATCGAAAACTACGGTGTATTGAAAGCGGCCCTCATCGGGCACGGATACGAATTCCGCAGCGAGACGGACACCGAAGTGCTGGTCCAGTTGATCGAATACATGAAACGGACCAACCGCTGCGACCTGTGCACCGCCGTGCAGCTCACGCTGCGGGAGGTGGTGGGAGCCTATGCGATCGCCGTGATCGAAAAAGGGAATCCCGACCTGATCGTCGCGGCACGCAAAAGCAGTCCGCTGGTAGTGGGGATAGGGCAGGACGAATTCTTTCTGGCCTCCGACGCCACCCCGATCATCGAATACACGCAGGAGGTCGCCTACCTCGACGACGAAGAGATCGCACTGATCCAGCGCGGCGAACCGCTGCGGATCGTCAATTTCGGGAACATCGAAAAACCGCTGCACGTCCGGACGCTCGAAATGAGTCTCGGCCAGCTCGAAAAGGGAGGCTTTCCGCACTTCATGCTCAAGGAGATTTACGAACAGCCGCAGACGCTCGTGGACTGCATCCGCGGACGGATCAATGCCGAGGGAACGAACGTCGTCCTTTCGGGCGTGATGGACAACCGCGAAAAGTTCCTGAAAGCGGGACGGATCGTCATCGTGGCATGCGGCACATCGTGGCACGCCGCCCTCATCGGGGAACACCTGATCGAAGACCTCTGTCGCATCCCCGTCGAAGTGGAATACGCTTCGGAATTCCGTTACCGCAATCCGGTCATCCGGCCGGACGACATCGTGATCGCCATCTCGCAGTCCGGAGAAACGGCCGACACGCTGGCCGCCGTCGAGATCGCCCGGAAAGCCGGAGCGTTCATCTACGGAATATGCAACGCCATAGGCTCGTCCATTCCGCGTGCGACGCATTCGGGTTCGTACATCCACGTCGGTCCCGAAATCGGCGTGGCATCGACCAAGGCGTTCACCGGTCAGGTCACGGTGCTCGCCATGCTGGCGCTGACGATCGCCGGACTGCGCGGAACCGTCACACCGGAACGATATGCCTCGCTCATTGGCGAACTCAAAGACATTCCCCGTAAAATGGAAAGAACGATCGCGATGAACGACACGATCCGCGACCTGTCGAAAACGTTCACCTACGCCCACAATTTCATCTATCAGGGCCGGGGCTACAACTATCCGGCGGCACTGGAAAGCGCGCTCAAGCTCAAGGAAATCTCTTACATCCATGCCGAGGGTTATCCCGCCGCGGAAATGAAACACGGTCCCATCGCTCTGATCGACACCGAAATACCCGTCGTAGCGATTGCCACCCGCGACAGCGTATACGAAAAGACGATCAGCAACATCCAGGAAATCAAAGCCCGCAAGGGACGCATCATCGCTATCGTCACCGAAGGCGACGACGAGGCGGCCCGCATGGCCGACTACCTGATCGAAGTGCCCGAAACCGCCGAAGAACTCACGCCGCTCGTCGTCGCGATCCCGTTGCAGCTGCTGGCCTACCACATCGCCGTAAACAAAGGCCGCGACGTGGACCAGCCGCGCAACCTCGCCAAATCCGTCACCGTAGAATAACCAAACGCATATCCGATGAACCGATCTCCGATTTTCCTGTTCCTGCTGCTCCTCTGGAGCGGATGTCTCCGGGCCGAAGGTCCCCTGCGCACGGGAGCCGAACAGACCGAACGCTACCTCCCGCTCCTCGAAGGCAAAAGGGTAGGGATACTCACCAACCACACCGGCATGGTCGGCCGGACCCATCTGGTCGATACGCTGCTCGCGCTGGGCATCGACATCCGCGTCGTCTTCGCGCCCGAACACGGTTTCCGTGGCGACGCCGACGCCGGCGAAAGCATCGGCAACTACAAGGACCGCAAGACCGGCATCGACGTCCTGTCGGTATACGGCAAGAACAAACGTCCGCAGGATTCGGTCATGCAAAAGCTCGACGTACTGGTTTTCGACATCCAGGACGTCGGCCTGCGCTATTACACCTACCTTTCGTCGATGCACTACCTGATGGAGGCCTGTGCGGCCAACGGCAAGGAACTCGTCGTGCTGGACCGCCCCAATCCGAACGGATTCTACGTGGACGGTCCCGTGCTGGAGTCCCGTCACCGTTCGTTCGTCGGCATGCATCCGATCCCGGTGGTCCACGGCATGACGCTGGGCGAGCTGGCCCGGATGATCGACGGCGAAGGATGGCTGGGCGAGGGCATCCATTGTACGCCGAGAGTCATCCCCTGCGCGAACTACACGCACCGCACCCGTTACGAACTTCCCGTGAGACCCTCGCCGAACCTGCCCAACATGCGGGCCGTCTATCTGTATCCGTCGCTCTGCTTTTTCGAAGGCACGCCGGTGAGTCTGGGCCGGGGTACGGACTTCCCGTTCCAGGTCTACGGCCACCCCCGGATGAGCGGCGATTTCGCGTTCACGCCCCGCAGCAACGCCGGGGCCAAGAACCCTCCGCTCAAGGACCAGCCGTGCAAAGGCACGGACCTGAGGCGGTACCCGTCCGACGAACGGATATGGGAGGCCGGCGTCGATCTCACCTACGTAATCGAGGCCTACCGGATGCTGGACATGGGCGAAAAATTCTTCACCCCGATGTTCGACAAACTCACCGGCACGAATTACGTCCGCGAAATGATCCTGCGCGGCGAAGACGCCCGAGCCATCCGCGAAAGATGGCAGAACGACGTAACCGAATTCAAAAAACGACGCAAGCCCTATCTGCTCTATGAAGAATAAACTGCTCATCGTCCTGCTGCTCGTCTCGGCCTCCTGCTTCGGCCAAAACCTCGTTCCGAAACCCGGCCGCATCGACAACCGGGAAGGCGCCTTCCGCATCGACCGCATGACAGGCGTCGCCTCTCCCGGCTTCACCGAACTGGACGCCTACCTGAACGACCACATCGAACGAGCGTGCGGATTCCGGCCCGGAAGGGAAGGCGCACGGCGCATCTCGATCGAGAAGGCACAAGGCCTCCCCTCGGAAGGCTATACGCTGGACATATCGCCGTTGCAGATCACGCTTCGGGCGAGCGACCGGGCCGGAGCGTTCTACGGCCTGCAAACGCTGCTGCAACTCATGCCGGTCGAAGTGTACGACACGCTCGGCCGGAAGACGGCCGAAACGGTCGATGTGCCCTGCTGCCGGATCGAAGACTCGCCCCGTTTCGCCTATCGCGGCGTCATGCTGGACGTGTCGCGGACCTTTTTCGACAAAGAGACCGTCATGCGGTACATCGACTGGATGGCCCGCCACAAACTCAACCGTCTGCACTGGCACCTGACCGACGACAACGGCTGGCGCATCGAAATCAAGCGATACCCGGAACTCACCACCCGCGGCGCATGGCGCGGTCCCGGCGAAGTACTTCCTCCGTCCTACGGCTCGGGCGAAAAGCGGTACGGAGGTTTCTACACGCAGGACGACATCCGCGAGATCGTCCGCTACGCCTCTTTCCGTAACGTCGAGATCATCCCCGAAATCGACCTGCCCGGACACAGCCAGACCGCGACGTCGGTCTATCCGGAAACTTTTTGCGGCAACGACTCCGGATCGGAATACGCTCCGGAAGAGATGCGCAACGTGCTGTGCGCGGCCCGGGAAGAGAATTTCGATATGCTGCGCGGAATCATCCACGAAATAGCGGCCCTGTTCCCCTCGGAATGTATCCACATCGGCGGCGACGAAGTGAGCCTCAAATACTGGAAAAACTGCCCCCGCTGCCGCGCCCTGATGAGAAGCAAGGGTATGAAATCGGCCTCCGAACTGCAGGACTACTTCATCGGCCGGCTCGAAGAGATCGTACACGGGGAGGGTAAAATCTGCGGAGCGTGGAACGAGGCGATGCAGCACGGCACACTGGACCGGAGTACCGTCGTCTACGGATGGAAAGACACGGAAGCCTGCGCACAGGCCGTCCGCAAAGGTTATCCGACCGTGATGATGCCCGCCTCGTACTGTTACATCGATATGAAACAGCATCCGTGGGACAGAGGACACACCTGGGCATGGCTCGTCGATGCACGACGCGTATACGATTTCGATCCGGCCAACACGGGCATCGGCACGGAAGGCCTGAAGAACGTCAGAGGCGTCGAAGCGGCCCAATGGGCCGAACTGCTCGACAAGCCGGAACGTTTCGTCGAATACCAGGGTTACCCGCGCATCTGTGCGCTGGCGGAAATGGGGTGGACGAAACGGGAACTCCGCAACTGGGACGATTTCTACGCCCGGCTGACGGGCGGGCACCTCGACAGACTGGGTAGCATGGGCATCCGTTTCCGCATGTTCCCGCCCGAGGTGCGATACGCCGACGGCACGATCACGGTACAGGAAACGACGCTCCGCAGCGAGATACGCTACACCTCGGACATGAGCGAACCCACGTCCGAATCGCCGCTCTACGGAGCGCCTATCCGGACGCAGCACCCGGAACGCTACCGGTTCAGGGCCTTCTACCGGGGCGGGATCAGCACGGCCGTCGAACCCGTAGCCGCCTCGCTCGATCTGCGTCTGGCGCCCGGCGAACAGAAGACCGTCGCCATACCACTGAACGAATACGTCGATCGAGAAGGCATATGGCTGCTCACCCTCGCCCAGCGGGGCGACGACGCCACAATCGTACGGATGGAAGTAAGCGGTCCGGACACGACCTACGCCATCATCCGCAACGGACAAAAAGTCAGTCCGTTCAACGACCTGCGGCTCTACATCGACGCACGCAACCGGACGGCATCGGTAAACATCACGCTCCGGAACAACGCGACCCGGCCGGACGGACTCACGCTGAAACTGCGCCCCTCGGCCTACATCGAACCGCCGGTCCGGGTAACCAGCTCGCTGTCCTGCACGAAGAAATCGCCGATCACGAACAGTTCGGACTACCATTTCGGCACCTACGTGCGCGTACCCTCTCCGTGCAAGGCGGGCGACTACATCCTTTTCACGTTCGACAGTCCGGTGACCTGCGAGGCCATCGACATCCGCACGGGCATTCCCAACATCACGCGATACGTCGTCACCAAAGGCAGAGTCGAATACTCGGCCGACGGACGGACTTTCGTCCCTGCCTGTACGCTGGACGAAAGTGGATGTGCCGTGCTGCGCCCCGAAGGTCCCGTCAAGGCCGTCCGCATAGCCGTCCTCGGCAGCAACGGCGAGACGACGGTCTGCTGGCAGGACCTGCGCGTAATACCCCGACTCCGATAACACCGACACCGCAGAACCTTCCGGACCGTCTACCCGACGACAAAAGAAAGCTCTGCGAAGTTCGGACAAAGAAACGTACCCCATGATGAAAAAACTGTTGCTTTCCGCTCTGTTGCTCTGGACCTCGTCCGCGGCCCGTTGCGAATTTCCCGAAAGCCTCCGCCGGACCATCGACTCGATGCTCTTCGAGAGCCTGCGGGACAAAGCCTTCCCGGGCGCTTCGCTCGCGATAGGCAACCGCGAAGGAATTCTTTATGCCCGGCAGTACGGCACGCACGACTATTCGGGCGGACAGGCCGTGACCGGAGAGGACCTCTTCGATCTGGCGTCCTGTACCAAAGTCCTCTCGGTAACTTTCGCGGCCATGCGGCTTTACGACGAAGGCCGTATCCATGTTCTGGACCCGATAGGGAAATACCTGCCTGAACTCTCCGATACGCCCATCGGCGACATTTCGCTGCGCGAACTGCTGACCCACACGTCGGGCCTGCCGCCCCAGGTGCTCTACACGCCTCTGGTGCGCAACGCCACGGGCGGACGGATGTTCAGCAACAAAAAATCCGAGGATTTCCCGTATCGGGTAGGCACCAACTACTACGTGACGCGCCACGTGGCGTTCGACACGCTGTTGCTTTCCCAGACGCCGCATGCCGGCTGGCGGAAAGGCGCGGACCGACTCTACGTCAATCCGGCCGTCGATACGCTGTTGCTGCGACAGATCGTCGGAGCCTACAAACCCGACAAGCAGGGCAGCTATTCTTACAGCGACAGCAATTTCCTATTGCTCAAAATGATTCTGGAAAGAGTATCCGGCCGCCCGCTGGATGCCCTCACGCAGGAGTTGTTCGCCGAACTGGGATGCGAACATACCTGTTACAACCCGTTGCAATGCCACGACCGGACCTGCTGCATGCCTACCGAAACCGACCATATCCTCGGACGGCAGACCGTCCACGGCTACGTCCACGACGAACTGGCAGCCCTCATGGGCGGAGTGGGAGGGAACGCAGGACTCTTCTCCACGGCCGAAGACGTGGCCCGGTTCTGCGAAATGACGCTCAACGCAGGCCGGTACGACAACAAACAGATCGTCTCGTCCAAAACTATCGACCTGTTCACCGCCTCGCCCTATGAAAAGCAGGGCGTCTGGCGCGGACTCGGGTTCGACAAGCGGAACCCCGACACCGATCCGCTCGGCGGACGACAATGTTTCGGACATACGGGCTTCACCGGTACGATTTTCTGGATCGACGCCGAAGCCGGCATCTACATGGTGCTGCTGACCAATGCCGTACATCCCACGCGACTCAACAACAAACTCCTGTCCTCGCGGCTGAGAGCACGCATATGGGAAACGCTCAAACCGTATCGTTCCGTTCTGGCCGCCGAACGCTCCACCCGGCAGGACAGTTGCGACTGACCCGACGAAAAGGGCGAAACCGGTCTTCCTCTGCGGCACATTACATCTGCATTCCCCTCAGACACAGGATTCGAAACCGACCGCTGTCGCCCGAAATCACGGATCCGCACATTCGGATCGGTTCTCCGCATCGACGGAGCGTCATAACCGCGAATCCGGGAAACGCATCGGCCGAAGTTCCGTCAGGATATGGAAAGATCATAACCGCCCCGAAAAAGAGAGCGTCCGGATATCCGGACGCTC
>UROX01000021.1 GCA_900549685.1 uncultured Alistipes sp. | reverse complement strand
GCCAGTGTAGTGTCGAAGTACAATGATCTCCCATTTGGAAGGGAGAATGGGAATAGAAGAAAAAAAGAACGCCTACCTAAAAAGTGGTAGACGCTCATTGCATACGGTTATTGGGACAAATATAGAGTTTATTTTTCAATAATCCAAACAAAAAGAGGGTTATCTCAGGACAACAAACGAAGGAGTCCTGCGACGACGGAAAGGACAGAAGCTGCGGAAACCGCAGGGTACAAGGGGGATCAGAAAACTGACTGCGTGGACGATAGGAATGGCAAGATACAGAAACAGCCGCATCGGGAAACAACGAAACAGAGACGATGGGAAGGCGCCCCTCTGCAATTATCCGAAGATTATTTCTTACCTTTAACGCACAATCCCGACACAAATCCGATTTACGCCCGAAACAACGCCCCTTATGCTTATCGACGATATCGCCCTGACCATGCACCCCGAAATCGGGAGCAAGACCGCCATCCATTTGCTGGAGCATTTCTCCTCCGCAGAAGCGCTGTTCGCCGCAACCGAACAGGAGATCGTCGAACGGACGCAACTCAAAGCCTCGCTGGCCCGGAGCATCAGCCGGAGAGAGTTTCACGAACAGGCCGCCCAGGAGGCAGCATTCATCGAACGTCACCGCATACGGGCTGTCTGCTCGACCTCGGAGGAATATCCCCGCAGGCTCAAGGAGTGTTCCGACTACCCGCATGTCCTGTATGTCAGCGGCGGTATCGATCTCAATTCTCCGCACTGGCTATCGGTCGTCGGCACGCGTAACATCACGCCTTACGGCAGCAGGCTATGCGAACGACTCATCGGCGAAATCGCCGAACGGTTTCCCGACGCGGTCATCGTCAGCGGACTGGCTTACGGCGTCGATATAGCCGCGCACCGGGCCGCCATGAACGCAGGGCTGAAAACGGCAGGCGTCGTCGCCCATCCGCTCACGCGCATCTATCCCTCGCGGCATACCGAAAGCGCACGGAGAATGGTTCTCGAAGGCGGAGCCGTAGTCAGCGAATTCCACAGCGGATGCCGGTGCGACAAAACGAGTTTCGTGCGGCGCAACCGCATCATCGCCGGACTGAGCGAAGGCACGCTGATCGTCGAATCGGCCGCCAAAGGAGGCTCGCTGATTACGGCGGACATGGCCGACGGCTACCATCGCACGGTAATGGCTCTTCCCGGACGGGTCGGCGATCCCTGTTCGGAAGGCACCAACGCGTTGATAAAAAGTCTGAAAGCCCAGATGGTGTGCAGCGGGCAAGACATCGCCGACGCCTTGGGCTGGACTTCTTCCGCACCCCGGGCACTCCGGTGCGACCCCCCATCGCATGCGCCGACCGATGCGGCCTACACACCCGTACAAAACAAAATCCTGCGGCTGATCGGCACGGACGCCCCCGTCTCGCTGGAAGAGTTGTGCCAGCACAGCGGACTGTCGCTTCCGGAGCTATCGGGCATATTGCTCGAACTGGAATTTTCGGGCGCCGTCCGCAGCCTGCCGGGCAACCTTTATATCCGATAACGATATGCTGATCGACACACACTCGCACCTTTACGACGAAAAATTCGACGAAGACCGGGAGGCGGCCATCGACCGGGCCAGAGAAGCCGGGATAGACCGTCTGCTGCTGCCGGCCATCGACCGGGAATCCTATGACGCAATGTTCGCGCTCGCGCGACACTACCCGGACTACTGTTTTCCGATGATGGGCCTCCACCCCACCTCCGTGAACGACAACCCGGCTTACCGGGAAGATCTCGAAACGGTAGCCCGATACCTGTCCGATCCGCCCGAAGGTATCCGGTTCTGCGGCATCGGAGAAGCCGGACTGGACCTCTACTGGAGCCGGGATTTCCTCGGCGCGCAGATCGAGGCGCTGCAATTTCAGGCCGAGCTGGCTATCGAGTACGACCTGCCGCTGATCCTCCACACGCGCGAAGCGTGGGACGAAATGTGCGACGTGCTGTCGGCATTCCGGGGCCGGGGGCTGAAAGGTATCATGCACAGTTTCTGCGGCACGGAAACGCATTACCGCCGGATCAGGGAGTACGGTACGTTTCTGTTCGGCATCGGTGGCCCTGTCACCTACAAACGGTCGGCCGTAGCGGAGGTACTGCCCCGCCTGTCGCCCGAAGAAGTGGTGCTCGAAACGGACTGTCCCTACCTGCCGCCCGTACCGTTCCGCGGCCAGCGCAACGAAAGCGCCTATGTCGTCCACGTATGCCGGAAAGTAGCCGAGATTTACGGGATGTCTCCGGAGAAGATCGCCGAAATCACGACGGCAAATGTCAGAAGGATGTTCGGCAACACGATTTTTTCCTAATTTTGCCCCGCACGATAACGCGGCCGGCGATCCGGCTCTTTAAAAATTCGGAATCCGTGAAAGCATCCATCCTTCTGATTTATACCGGAGGTACGATCGGGATGAAAAACAACCCCGAAACCGGCGCGCTCTCGCCGTTCGACTTCAACGACATCTACGACGAATTCCCCACCCTGCGGAAACTCGACGTCGATATAGAGGTACTGAGTTTCAAACCCATCGACTCGTCGAACGTCACGCCGGAACTGTGGGTGAAACTCGCACGGATCATCCGCGACAACTATGCCGCATTCGACGGGTTCGTCATCCTGCACGGCACCGACACGATGGCCTATACGGCCTCGGCACTGAGCTTTATGATCGAGAATCTCGACAAACCGGTCGTGTTCACCGGCAGCCAGATTCCCATCGGCGTCCTGCGGACGGACGGCCGCGAGAACCTAATTACGGCCGTCGAAATCGCCGCGGCGAAACAGGACGGACGATCCATCGTGCCCGAAGTGTGCATCTATTTCCAGAACAAGCTGTTCCGGGCCAATCGCACCACCAAGCACAGCGCCGAGCAGCTCAACGCATTCCGGTCGGACAACTACCCGGCGCTGGCCGAAGTAGGCGTCAATATCCATTACAACACTCCGTTCATCCACCGTTCCGAATGTCTTCCGGCTGCGCCGACGATCTCGACGCATCTGGAAACAGGCATCGAAATCGTCAAGATTTTCCCGGGCATGCGTCCTTCCACGCTCGAAAGCATGCTGTCCGTGCCGGACATCCGGGGCATCGTGCTGGAAACCTACGGATCGGGCAATGCGCCCACGGCCGAATGGTTCGTCCGGGCCGTCGGCGACGCTCTCGCACGCGGCCTGCTCGTGGTCAATGTCACGCAATGTCCGGGCGGCAGTGTCTCGATGAACCTGTACGAAACGGGGAAATGCCTGCAACAGGCCGGCGTGGTCAGCGGCAGGGACATCACGACCGAAGCGGCCGTCACCAAAATGATGTACCTGCTGGGCCAGAACCGCAGCCCGGAGTGGACTCGGGAAAGAATGAACGTCTCGATCCGGGGCGAAATGACGTTATGATTTTTTTGTTCCGATTTTTTTTCGTAACATTGTCGCGCTTTTGAAGTCGTTGTTCGACCGAACGCACAAAAGCATTGTTTTCAGAATATTGGAGAAGTGTCCGAGCGGTCGAAGGAGCACGCCTGGAAAGTGTGTATACCTCAAAAGGGTATCGCGGGTTCGAATCCCGCCTTCTCCGCCACGCATCGTCGTCATAATCCCGCAACCTCCACGGTTGCGGGATTTTTTGTCCGGTTTCGAATACATCCTGCCCGTTTTCCCAATTTTTTCGCATCGTCCGTCGCAGAACGGCCGAATTTTAACCGGTTAAAGTTTGGTCGGCTGGCGAATTTATTTTTTCTTTGTATCGGAAGCGCCGGTTTTCCGAAGTTCTGTCCTGCACGCAAAAGCGGACTCGGCACTTCTTCCGACATCTGAAACGATTACAAACCTTACTGACGCTATGAAAAAACTCGAATGTAAACTGACTTCGTTGTGGACGCGTTTCGGACGCATGGCGGCCATATTGCTGCTGGTCGTGTGTCTGGTTCCGTCGCTTTCGGTCTCGCTGAGTTCCTGTACGAAGGACTCGACGGAAAATCAACCTCCGACTCCTCCGACGCCGGACGATCCCGAAGACCCGGACGACCCGGATGATCCTGAAGATCCGGACGACCCCGAAAACCCGGATGAACCCGATGAACCGGACGATCCCGTCGAAGTGGAATACTTCCGGCTCGATGCCTCGTCGGCCAACGATCTGACCGTAGCTCACGACGATACCTACGAATATACGCTGACCACGACGGGACAAGACCCCTATATCCGGACGATACAGCTCTCGGAAATGCTTTCGCAGGATTCTGTCGTACTGACTTTCGAGTATAAATCGTCGGCCGAAATACCGTTCCTTCAGGTATTCTTCGCCGCTCCGATCACCGAAGACCGTTCGACGAAAACCAAAGCCGTACCGGCCAACAAAACCGGACAATGGATTTCCTACTCAGCCGACCTGAGCGAACATCTCAAGAAACACGGCTGGGGCAATGCGGGCGATTACCTGCGCCTCGACATCGGCGACGTGTCGGGCATCACGATACAGATCCGGAACATTCACCTCCGGGCATGGACCGACGACGAACGCCAAGCTGCGGCCGACCGGGAAGAGAAACAGAAAAACCTTCAGGCTTTCGAAAAAAGTCTGGTAGCCTACCTGGGTGCATCCTACCCGTGCAGCGTTACGCAGGTAAGGGCATTGCAGAACAAAATCGTCGTCACGGGCAGTTGCTCGGGCGGAAGCGGTTACAGCCTCGCGGAAATCACGCCCTACATGGACATGACCAAAGCGTCGCAGTTCGACTACAAAACCGCCATTTCGGGCAGTTCGTTCAGCTTCACGATGGACCGTTACGTTACGCGCGACGGCATCGAATACGACCGGCTGCTGTCGAAATGGGCCGTCGTGAAAAACGGCGATGCGGCCGACGAAATCGCATCGCACGCACGCTATGCCGACAACATCTACGCCGCACAGCACCTGCCGGCCGTGAAGCCGACCACGAAAAAAGGACTGGGCGGATTCTTCCATAATCAGTACGAGAGCGATCTGGACGATCTGGGCATCACGAGCATCACGGTCAATATACCTATCACGGCTTACATGTACGCCAGTCCGAGAGGTAGCGCCACTCCTTACGAGTACGGCGGCAAAACGTACTATTTCGACGAAAACGGGCTCAAAACCATCGATAACGCCCTGCTGGACGCCCAGAAACGCAACATCGTCGTGGCGGCCATCATCCTTATCCAGAAAGCGGCCGAATGCGCCGACGCCGAAATCGGACGTCTGCTCCAGCATCCCGACTATACTTCGCAAGGTATCTATACGATGCCCAACATGACCAACAGCGAAAGCATGAACTGTTACGCGGCCGCGCTCGACTACCTGGCGCAGCGTTACTGCCGCAGCGACAACACTTACGGTCGTATCCACCACTGGATCATGCACAACGAAGTGGACGCAGGACTCGAATGGACCAACATGGGCGTCAAACCGATCACCGTCTACACCGACACCTACATCAAGTCGATGAGAATGTGCTACAACATCGCCCGCCAGTACGACGAAAACACCGAGGTATTCGGCTCGTTCACCCACTCGTGGGCGACCAACACGGGCAACTTCTATGCGACCAAAGACATGCTCGAAATCCTGAACGACTATTGCAAGGCCGAAGGCGACTTCCAATGGGCATTGGCCTACCACTCCTATCCGGAAGATCTGAACGAGCCGAAAACGTGGAACGACAAGAATGCCAGATTCTCGATGTCCACGCCGCTCATTACGTTCAAGAACCTCGAAGTGCTCGACAAATGGGTCAAACAGTCCGAAAATATGTACAAGGGCACGATCAAACGGACCGTATGGCTTTCCGAGAACGGCACCAACTCGCGCTCGTACAGCCAGACACACCTCGAAGAACAGGCCGCAGGTTTCGCCTACGCATGGAAGAAGATCAAGGCGCTGGACGGCATCGACGGCATCCAGTGGCACAACTGGTTCGACAACCGGGGAGAATACGGACTGCGCATCGGTCTTCGCAAATTCCCCGATCAGGAAGGCGATCCGGCCGGCCGCAAACCGGTATGGTTCGTCTATGAAGCCGCAGGAACGGCCAACGAGGACACAGTGTTCGATCCTTACAAATCCGTCATCGGTATCACGAACTGGGATATTCTGCAAAACGTATACTAACGATCCCGGGCCGGACTCGCCTCCGGCTCCCGAACCCGAAAAAAGGGCTGTCCGCGACTCGTCGGACAGCCCTTTTCTTTCCGTCATACCGTCGAAAGGAACAAACGGGATTCCTTTGCGTTCCGGGAAAAACGATCCGTCCGTGCCGACATCCCACAGTACATGATAATCGCATGCACCGAAACGTGATTCATACTTCAACGCACCGACCATTTCGGGTACGTCCCCGAAACCGCAGCCGGCCCGGAAACGTAGCCTGCGGGAGTCAATTTCTGCAGTCGGGAACCGGAACACGAAGCGTATAACTACTCACGCAGAAAGCACAAAAAAAGGTTTCCGAAATTTTCGGAAACCCCGTAAACCGCTCCGAAGAGCTTCGCTCCCTATTGAATATGCAGACTATTATCGATCATGGGCAGGATTTTGTTTTTCAGTATCCGAGATTCCTCGGAATCACCGGGACGGTCCGAAAGCGCGGACTTCTCGAATTCCAATGCGCACAGAGCGAGTACATCCCGGGTCAGTTTGGTCTTCATATAATCGGTCACCGCACAGGGCCGTTCGTCTTCGAACAGCGTTTCGGCCAGATCGGCTCCCGAAAACTCGTACCCCTCGAGCAACACGTCCATCGCATCGTCCATCGCCCGGGTAATGCTGACCGTCGGATTTTCGTATGTTTCGGCCGCCAGACGGCACCGGCGTTCGATGGCCTCTTCGCTCAACCGGACATCGGGATAATTCTCCCGCATGTGATCGATGAGTATTTCCCGGAAATCCATCATATCCGCCTCTTTATCGTAAGATGTTTTCATATCGTCAGATTCGTTTCAATCGGTCTTATCGGATGCAATCTCGTTCAACTGAACGCCCGACAAAGAATATTCATCGCCTTTTCGAAAGCCACGCAAGGATGCGGCGCATCGGGCAACTGTCGCAAATACTCGTCGGCCGCCACTTCGGCTCTGATCCCGATAAAACGCGGATACTGCAACAAAGTTCGGTCGCTGACCCGTAAATGTTCCCGGAGTTTCTCTCCGAAATACGCCACATACTTTTCTCTTTCGTTTTTTGCTGTCATCATGGTTGAAATGTTAAAAAATCGCGACGGAAACCGAACACCGCCTTCCGAGAAAACGCCATCCGATTCCGCATCAAATATCCGTTCCGCATAGCGGACGATCGCTCTCCCCGCACACGGGAAAAACGGCAGGATCTCTTCGAAATTCAAATATGGGTCGTCGTATTCTTTTCGAAAACCATCGGATGTTTTCCGGCTTTCGACGCGACAAAAATATAGACTTTTTCGTGTACATCAAACCGTCCGCCCGAAAGACGAAAAAAGACGTTTTTTTCGCAACAGGTCGAATAGCTCTATGATTGTCAGATTAATAAGAAAACTAAAAAATTCAACGACACCTGTCTCCACCACAAGGGTGTCGCCATGAGGCATGCGAATTTCCCGAAAGTGACAATCGAAAGCCCGAATATGTCATCCGACCGCAAGGCTGCGGTCCCGAAAGACGGACGACGAAATCGCCGCATTTATCGTCTGGCACGGGACAATCGGCTGCATATCCAAGCGAACAATGCGATCCCTCCGGCCACCGACCATCCCCGAGGAACGTCCCAGCATAAATCGATCATACGGAACTTGAGCACTCCGAGCCACACGAATGCGACGGCCGTACTCCAGAATACGCCCACATCGCCCCGCCAGGCGGCAATCCACGACCGGCCGCAAGCCGGCTGCCCGGACTTTCCGAAATGCGGTATCACGGCCGGCGTATCGGCGCACCAGGCCCGGTACCGGTCGCCGTATTTTTCGATGCGGAGCTCTTCCTCGCGGCTCATCGTCAGCCACACGCAGCCGGCGTAAAGCAACGAAGCGGCGACCATGAACCAGCCGACCCCCGTGAAAAGAATCGGACCGAGCCAGACCAGAAAACCGCCCGCATGCAACGGATAACGCATCCGCGAATAGATGCCCTCGACGGGAAAAGGCTCGGGAAACGCCTCCGGATCGCTCTTCACGCGCTTGCGACGATAAGCCGCCTGCGAAAGCGCCTGCCAGCGGATGGCAAAACCGATGCACGAACAAGCCATGCACACCGCTCCGAACACGATGCCGTCGTAAACCATGAAAGGCGTCGAGCACAGCAAAGCGACCGACGCGGTTGCCATCGACACCAAAGGAATCCAATGCCGAAAACGGTACACCGATTTCCGGACCCGGTCGTATCGTTCGTCGAGCGTCATACCTTCATCTCGTTTTTCCCGACCGTCGCCATGGTCCGCACCCCGGTTCGGGCGAGCCTGCGGCGGCAGAGACCGACAGAAACCGCCGCGAGCGTCAGTCCCAGTCCGGCTCCGAAGAAAATATCCATCGGATAATGCAATCCGATATATATGCGGCTATACACCACCAACAGCGCCCACAGAAAAATCGCGACCGTATACCACCGTCGTTCGAACAGTTTCGAAGTGAACAGCGCGACGGCGAAACCGATGGCCGAATGGGCCGACACGGTTCCGTAAAGCCCTCCACGGTAGCCTCTCACGGTGTGGACGAGCGCCTCGATGTCCGGCGTATGCGTAGGCCGGAATTTGGGCGTATGGTATTTGAAGAAATTGCATATCTGATCGGCGAGACCGACCGTCGCTCCCAGACAGACGACTACCCAAAACACGCCGCGCCATCCCCATCTGCGCCAAACGGCATACAGTATCGCCACATAGAGCGGTACCCACGTGAGTCGCGCGGAAACCCAATAGAAAAAGGTGTCCCATCCCGGTCCCCAACCTCCGTTGAGCGCCAGAAAAAGGTGTTTGTCTGCATCGAGCAAAGTTTGCCACATAAACGTTCGGGGTAGATTCGCCGGTCAAAAATACGACGAAAATCCCTGCCGGCCAAAATACCCGCACAAAAGTCGTTTCCGGCACGGAGAAGCCCCGGACTCAGAACTGGAAATAGATGAACGGCTGGATTTCGGAAGACTTGATCTGCATGACGATCCAGATCACGACGGCGATCGCCGCAGCTTTGAGCAGCAGCGGAGCCGCCTCGGTCAGGCGCTCGCCCCAACGTTCGGCACCGCGCGGCAGAACATGGAGAAAATACCCCAGCGCCATGAGTCCCAGCACGGCACCGTATCCGGACACCACCTGCGGAATCAGAGCCGGATCGAACCGGGTGAAGATTTGGTTCAACACCTGTCGTCCGGTCTCCATATCCGGCGCACGGAACAGGATCCATCCCAGACAAACGATATGGAACGTGATCGCCACGCCGAGCAACCGTCGCCACCAGACCATTTCGGCCCCGACCGGCCGGAAAGACGGGAAGCGGTTCATCGTCCACTTATGAACGGCCAGCGCACCGCCGTGCAGGGCACCCCACAGCACGAAACGCATGGCCGCCCCGTGCCAAAGCCCGCCGATGAGCATCGTGAGCATCAGGTTCACGTACGTTCTGAAACGCCCCTTCCGGTTGCCGCCCAGCGAGATATAGAGGTAGTCCTTCAGCCAGCTCGACAGCGAGATATGCCACCGGCGCCAGAATTCGGTGATCGTCGCCGACTTGTACGGCGAATCGAAGTTTTTCGGGAACCGGAATCCGAGCATCAGAGCGATCCCGATAGCCATGTCGGAATAGCCCGAGAAGTCGCAGTAGATCTGCAAGGCATAGCCGTAAACGCCCATTAGATTCTCGAATCCGCTGTACAGAAGCGGATTGTCGAAGACGCGATCGACGAAATTGAGGCTGATATAGTCGGAAATGATCGCCTTTTTGAACAATCCCGAAACGACGAGGAACACGCCCGTCGAAAACATCTTCCGCGTGACGACCAGCGGATTCTGCCGGATCTGGGGCAGGAAGTCGCGCGCCCGGACGATGGGTCCGGCGACGAGCTGCGGGAAAAACGACACGAAAAACATGTAGTCGATCCAGCAGTTCAGCGGCTCGATCCGGCGACGGTATATATCGGCCGTATAACTGATCGACTGAAAGACGAAGAACGAGATGCCCACGGGCAGGAAAATATGCTGGAAATCGAGAAAATTACGCCCCGCGAGGTCGTTTACGATCCCGATGAAGAAATCGGTGTATTTGAAATAGATCAGCAACCCGATATCGATCGTCACACTGAGCCACAGCAATGCTTTGCGCACGCTCTGCCGGGCGGAACGTGCAATGGCCCGACCGATCAGGAAATCGGAAGTCACGACGAAAATCAGCAGCAGGAAATAGAATCCGCTGGTCTTGTAATAGAAATAGAGCGAAAACAGCGTCACGTAAACGATCCGCAGCATCACCGCCCGACGCATGAAACGATAGAAAAACGCGAATCCCGCAAACAGGAACAGAAACAGCCCGCTGCTGAAAATCAGCGGGGCCTCGGGATCGTATGTGAGCAGCGGCAACAGTTTGTCCGCGATTTCGTCCAGTGTCATTTATCTTTCCGACAATAAGTTAGGTAAGCCTCTTTCAATGCCTCGTATAGCAGGTTTCCCTGCAGGCGGTAGCCCTCGCGGGTCAGATGGATCCGGTCGGCGTTCGACAGCCGGGCATCGTACCAGCGTTCGCGGGCGCCCCTGCCCCCGGCAACGGTGTAAAAATCCCAATACGGCAGCCCGTGCGCCTCGGCGGCCCGGATAATCTGCTGACGCACCTTTTCGCTGTTGGGATTGATCCGACGGACCGTTTTCCCCTTATAGCGCACCCGTGTACAACATTCCATCGGCACGGTCAGCAGAATCGCGCTCTGCGGATTGTACTCCCGCAACCGTCCGACGAGTTTCCCGATGCGGTCATACAGCGCCGAAGCGTCGAAATTCCGGCCGAAGGAATCGTTTGTTCCGAGCGATACGACGATCAGATCCGGACGAAGAGACGCCGTCTGACGGAGCATGGCCTCCGCACGAAGCTGGCTGTCGTAACTGTTGCCGTTGATACCCGCACTGTGATAGAGCACCCCGCCCCGGCCGTTCTCGAGCGAAAACGCATAGAATTCGGGATTCGAATACCCGTCCGGAAAACTGTCGGCAACGAGCTGGATCGTCCGCACGCTATCCCGGAGGCGGATCGTCGTCACCGATTCGGTATCCTGCCACGGGCAGCCGATCTCGCAGGCAGATTCTTCGGGCGCTTCGAGCAAGGGCGCCCGGTCGTGATGAAAGACCGTAATGCGGTCGAATGCCTCGTGCGGCGTCGTGATCCGGAACGACGCGCAGCCGGCCGTCGTCCACAGCGCGACGCCGCCGATGCCGGGCGCACGCGTGGGTTCGCGCTGGATGCAACGGCTCGCCGTCCAGTTTTCGTCCGAAACGATCAGATAATCGGGCGGCTCGTTGGTCCGGGCCAGTTTGAGGGGAACGATCAGTCCCCGGCCCGCATTGCCGAAATCGCGCCGGAAACATTCGCGGACAGCGGCAGGATAGAACCCCGCCTGCACGTGCGAATCGCCCAGATGAAAAATCGAAACGACCGCAAGCGTATCTCGCTGTGTCGTCCGCAGGCTCTCGAAAAACGGGTCGAGCGCAGAAAGATCGCCCGAGATCCGGTTGGCCGACCGGTCGAGTCCTTCGCAGGGCGGCGACGGCACATCCGACTGCGCCATCGCACACACGGCCGGAACGCACCACAGCAGCGAGAAAACGATTCGATATGCGAACGCAGTCACTTTCATATCTTCTATTCGAATGACAACGAATCGGGTATCGCGCCGAAAGAAGGAACTTCGGCCTGTCGTTTCTGCCGGTCGGCTTCCGCTTTCTCCTCGGCCCCGGCCAACAGCGCATCGATCAGCTTATCGGCCACGAATTTTCCGCCCCGGTAACCGATATGGGTATAGTCTTTGGCCGCCCAGTTCTTCTCGACCCACCGCACCATCGCGCCATCGCCGCCCATCGCCTCGAACGTGTTCCAGAAGGCGACGCCGGCCTCTTCGGCCGCCCGGCGTTGAGCCTCGATCATGCCGTGCACGGAAGGCATCGTCACGAACTGGCCCTCGCGTTGCGTACTGCGGTCGCCGACCCCCATCACCAGTATGCTGGTACCGGGGAAACAGCGTTTCATGTATTTGATTACCCGCACCAGCGCATCGGCATAGGTATCGTAACGCATCACGTCGGCAGACATGACATTGAGTCCGTACTGCAACACGAGCAGATCGTATCCGCCCAGAATGGCTCCGATCTGAGAATTGATACCGAAATTGGTCCCGAACAGCGCCAGTCCGCTGTTTCCCCGGATCGAATAGTTATCGACGATCACGCCATTGCGGTCCGCCAGCTCGATTCCGTAACCGATGAAACCCTCGGGTTTCTCCAGTCTGACCTCGACGGACCGGACAGGCCCTTCGAGATCGATCTGCTGCACCTGCTCGCCGGACGGAGGCGCGAAGGTCCTGCTCGGCGTATCGTTTACCGTAACATGCAGCACGGTCTGCTGCCGATTGATGAAAACGAGACGCAGGGCATCCGTCTGGTCGATATGCTTGCGGAACGAAACGCCCTCCATACGGACCGTAGCGCCCTCCGAAGGCAGACACAGGTCGCCCGATATGAAAAACTTATCCTGCAGATCCTCGGCAGCCTGTCTCTTATCCTTCACGTTGAGCGTCTTCCATCCCGAAAGCGTATGTTTGACCGTTCCCCGGAGCAGAGCCACAGACGAGGAAAACGGCACGAAACCCACGCCCCGGCCGCCGTAGAGGTCCTGCAATCCCTCCCGCAGGTCGGCCGTCAGAATATCGCCTTCGATGAACGAGTCGCCCAGCACGGCGATCCGCACCGGACGTTCCTCGGGCGCATCGAGCAGCGCCCCGTAGAAACGCTCCATCGCGGGAACCTCGTCGCCGAAATCCTCGACAGGCACCAGACCGGCTTGTACCGGCCGCTTTTCGCGTTTCTCGACCTCCTCCGTCTTATGGCTCACCGAATCGTCCGGGACGACCGGCATGGAGATCGAATCGGAAACGACCGAATCGTCCGGAACGGGACCCGCAGGAACATCCTCCCCGACGAATGCCGGCTCGGCCTGTCGCTCCGCTTCGGAGACCTTCGCTTCCGCAGCCGCTTCGGCCTCGACGGCTCTCCCCTCGGCGAGGAAAGTCGTGTCGAAATAGAGGTCTCCGTCGTCCGGTTCCGGGACGAATTCGTCCCGGACGATATCCGACAGGATATTGACTTTCTTGATCTTCGTCGTACCTATCCGGAAGCCGTGTATGCGCGACACTCCGAGGAGAATCGCGATGACAGCCGCGGCGAGCAGAAAGACCTGTCCCGTATAATCTTTGTTTCCGTCCATTGTTCTCGGGCAAATTGCTGCGAAGTTAATATAATTTCGTCGGTAGTTATCCAAAATCCGCTCCGCAGAAACGGAAAACTGCGACCGGGACGATCCGACCGCTGCATGAAAGCAAATTTCGCTACCGGTCGGCCCCCCTTCGATATCCCGGCGAGCAACAATAATCCCGCCCGTTGCTCCGTTTTCGCAACTATTTGCCGCCGAAAACACCGAACGGCCCTAAAAATCCCTATCTTTGCGAAACACCCAAGGATAAACTGCCCGACTATGGAATACAGCAACGCCCTAAAAAAATTCGGCCCCGGTCCTTCGGCCGCCGAAGTGGAGAGAATGCTGACGGAGATCCGTCCTCTGGCGGAAAGAAACCGAAACCGCGAGGTTTACGAGAAATGCCTTTCGTGCATCGACCTAACCTCGCTCGGAGCGACGGACTCGCACGACCATATCGAAAAGTTCGTCCGAAAGGCCGTCGAGTTTCCGGCCCGTTATCCCGATCTTCCCGGCGTGGCCTCCGTATGCGTATATCCCTCTTTCGTCGAAACGGCGGGCATCGTCATCGGCGAATCGGGACTGGCCATCACCAGCGTATCGGGCGGATTCCCTTCGTCGCAGACCTATCTGGAGGTGAAAATGCTCGAAACGTCGATGGCCGTCGAGAACGGAGCCGATGAAATCGACATCGTCATCGGCGTGGGCGAAATGCTCAGTGGAGAGTACGACCCGATGGGCAACGAAATCGAAACGCTGCGCAAGGAAGTGGGCGAAGACGTCACGCTGAAAGTCATTCTCGAAACCGGCCTGCTCCGGGACCCCGCCCTGATCTACCGCGCTTCCATAATTGCCATGCTGGCCGGAGCGGATTTCATCAAGACTTCGACCGGCAAATCCGGCCCGGGCGCCACGCCCGAAGCCGCCGTGACGATGTGTGCGGCCATCCGTAACTTCGCCGAAACGACCGGCCGCCGGACCGGTTTCAAAGCCGCGGGCGGCATTTCCACACCCGAAGACGCGGCGCTCTATTACACGATAGCCGAACATATGCTGGGCGAGGCGTACCTGAACCCCGAACGTTTCCGTATCGGAGCCAGCTCGCTGGCCGGCAACCTGCTCGACGCCATCACCGGCAAAAAAGAAAACTATTTTTAATCCGTCCTGAAAAAACGAGACGATCTCCGATCGCTTTTCCGGATATTCCGGAGAAATCGTCGCACGAAGACATTGATAAAATTTAACAAAATGAAAAAAATTACAGTCACTCCATCGGGGAAACCGACGGTTCCCGACATCGTCGAAATTCCGTTCATCGAAGGCGACGGCGTGGGCGCCGAAATCACGCCGGTCATGCGTTCGGTCGTCGATGCGGCCGTAAAGAAAGCCTACGGCGAACGGCGTCGGATCGAATGGAAAGAGGTGCTGGCCGGCCAGAAAGCCTTCGACGCGACGGGAAGCTGGCTTCCCGAAGAGACGATGGAAGCCTTCCGCGAATACAAGGTCGGCATCAAGGGACCGCTCACCACGCCCGTGGGCGGAGGCATCCGCTCGCTGAACGTCGCGCTGCGGCAGGAGCTGGACCTGTATGTCTGCCTGAGGCCGGTACGCTGGTTCCGGGGTGTCGTCTCGCCGGTCAAGGAACCCGGAAAAGTGGACATGCACATTTTCCGTGAAAACACCGAGGACATCTACGCCGGCATCGAATGGCAGACCGGCACGCCCGAAGCGGAAAAGTTCCTGAAGTTCCTGACCGAAGAGATGGGCGTGACCAAAGTCCGCTTCCCGGAAAGCTCGTCGTTCGGCGTCAAACCCGTCTCGCGCGAAGGATCGCAGCGGCTGGTACGCTCGGCTCTGGAATACGCGCTGGAGAGAGGACTTCCGTCGCTGACGCTGGTGCACAAGGGCAACATCATGAAATTCACCGAAGGAGGATTCAAAAACTGGGGTTACGACGTGGCCGAAGAGGAATTCGCCGGACGGACGTTCACGATGCGGCGTTACGACACGATCAAAAAGGAACGGGGCGCGGCCGAGGCGGACCGGGCACTGGAGACCGCCCGCAACGAGGGCAGGCTGATCGTCAAGGACGTCATCGCCGATGCTTTCCTGCAGAACACGCTGCTGATTCCCGAGGAGTATTCGGTCATCGCCACACTCAACCTCAACGGCGACTACATTTCCGACCAGCTGGCGGCCATGGTGGGCGGCATCGGCATCGCGCCGGGCGCCAATATCAATTTCCTCAGCGGCCACGCCATTTTCGAAGCCACGCACGGTACGGCACCGAACATCGCCGGACAGAACAAGGTCAATCCGTCGTCGCTGCTGCTCTCGGCCGTGATGATGCTCGAATATATGGGATGGAACGAAGCTGCCTCGCTCATCACGGCAGCCATGGAAACGGCGTTCGAGAAAGGCCGGGCGACCGGCGATCTGGCCCGTTTCATGCCCGGCGGCGTCACGCTCGGCACCGCAGAATTCGGCGAAGAACTTCTGTTGAATTTATAACAATTTGCATAATTTGGCAAAGTTTTGTATATTGCGCAGCAAGACGTTCAAAAAAGAGGAAGATGAAAAGGGAGTACATCATTTATAAGTTGTCCGAGTCGATCAAAACCACCAGCCACATCGAGCATGAGTTGTTCGCCCGGTACAACGTCAAACGGGGGCTGCGCAACGAGGATCACTCCGGCGTGCTGGTGGGTCTGACCAAAATCGGCAACGTGGTCGGTTACGAACGGCTACCCGAAGGCGGACTCAAAGCCATTCCGGGCCGGCTGATCTACCGGGGTATCGATGTCGAGTCGCTCGTCCGCGGCATACAGGCCGAAGGCCGTTTCGGTTTCGAGGAGACGGTGTTTCTGCTGTTGTCGGGCTATCTGCCCGACAGGGAGGAGCTGACGACGTTCTGTTCCGTCGTCCACGACTTCATGCCGCTGGGACAAAAAACCAAGATGAACATCCTCGACCTGGAAGGCCAGAACGTCATGAACATTCTGGCCCGCTGCGTGCTCGAAATGTATACGTTCGACGAGAACCCGGACGACACCTCGCGCGACAACCTGATGCGCCAGTCCATCGACCTGATCTCGAAATTCCCCACCATCATCGCCTATGCCTACAACATTATGAGGCACAGCAACCAGGGACGCTCGCTGCACATCCGTTATCCGAAAGACAACCTGTCGATCGCCGAGAACTTTCTCTACATGCTCAAGGGACACTATACCGATCTGGATGCCCGGACGCTGGATCTCGCTCTGATGCTGCACGCCGAACACGGGGGCGGTAACAACTCGACATTCACCGTCCGCGTCACCAGTTCGTCGGGGACCGACACCTATTCGTCCATTGCGGCGGCCATCGGCTCGCTCAAAGGTCCGCTGCACGGGGGTGCCAATCTGGCCGTCGTCAGTATGTTCGAGCACCTCAAAGAGAACATCCGCGACTGGACCAGCGTAGAAGAAATCGATTCCTACCTGAACCGGATGTTGCGCAAGGAGGTATACGACCGGCGCGGACTGATCTACGGTATCGGTCACGCCGTTTATACGATCTCCGACCCCAGAGCACTGTTGCTCAAGGAAATGGCCCGCGATCTGGCCAAAGAGAAAGGCCGAGAGGAAGAATTCGCCTTCCTCGAGCTGCTCGAAGAGAGGGCCATCGACGTGTTTATGAACTACAAAGGGCACAAGGTCAATAAGCGGGTCTGCGCCAACGTCGATTTCTATTCCGGATTCGTGTACGATCTGATCGGACTTCCGCGCGAAGTATTCACCCCTCTGTTCGCCATGAGCCGTATCCCCGGCTGGACGGCGCACCGGATCGAGGAACTCAACTTCGACAGCAAACGGATCATACGTCCCGCCTACCGGAACGTGTCGGAAGAGGCCGCTTACGTACCGCTGGACAACCGATATAAATAATGTTTACCGTCACACAGACGATTCGAAAAGCGGCCCTGAAACGGGCCGCTTTTTCTTTTCCCGGTCCGATGCGAGGCAATCCCCGAGCCGAGCGTATTACCTCTTTCCGTTATACTCGCGCATCAGCCGGAACAGGTACGCCCCGCGCGGCGAGTCGGCCGTAAAACTGTGCTCGACCGTTCCGTTGAGCGAAAAGTTCCAGATCAGCGAAAGCTGTACGCCCGCATCGTAAAACGCATCGTAGAAGTTACGGTACGCATCCTCCGACGAAAGCACGCCTCCGAACTCTCCCACGACATAGGCCTTCCCCATCGAGGCGGCCGTCTCCATCGCCACGGCCAGCTGTTCGTCCAGTCCGACCTCCCCGCGGTCGGCGAACTTGCGACCCGATTCATACACATGTTCGGTCACGGTATTCATCTTCCCGGGATTGAAGACCTTCGAAATTTTCGCATACTGCCGCACGTCGTCCGTCACCCATGCGTCCTCTTTGAAAAGGTGATACTGCTCGGGACGCATCGTGGCATTGCCCGACATCGTCATGCGACGCTCGGGATCGCAACGGCGGACCGTGGCGAGAAACCGGCCGAAGGCCCGACGGACGTCACGGCCGCCGAGCTTGTCTTCCCTGCCCGGACGGCCGAATTCGGTCTGCCAGTTGGGCAGGTCGGCCTGCAGGTTCATCTCGTTACCGAACTCCCAGGCGAAGATGCTCTTGTAATCGGCCAGAGCGGTAACGACGTCCCGCGTATAGGTCTCCAGAAAGCGCGAAGTGCGACTACGGCTGTCGCCCCAGCTGCGAAAAGGCTCGCCGAAATAATCGGGCACGGCCGAGAAATTCCATATCAAACTAGGAATCAGACCGATTTCCAGACGTTCGGCCCGTGCAGCGATCTGCCGGAGCACGTCGAGATACGCATCCCTGTGTTCCGTATAGGCCGATAGCTCGGGAGCATAATAGACGCCGCAATTGAACCGGACGATCCGCACACCCTCGCGCGCAAGCAAATCGAGTGTCTCGAACGAATCGGCCGGATCGAAAGAGACCGTGCCGTCGGCACTCCGCTTGACCGAACAGAGAAACAGGTCGTAACAGTTGGTTCCCGTGGCATAATACTTCCTGCCGTTCAGCCGTATCTCGGCCCGATGCCCCGCCTCCGGCGCATCGGCGACATAAAGCCCTTTGCGGGCCGCAGGATCGCTCCAGTAATCCGCATCGGGATTCGACGCCTCCGCAAAAGGAACACGGCAAAAGACACAAACGATGCAGGAGAAGAAAAAAAGCAAATTCTTTCGATTCATAACAGGTTCGGTTAGGTCTCGCGAAAATAACGCATTCGTCCCAAAGGACCAAACACGGCCCTCGCGCAGCCCGCCGCCGACCGGATCGCGTCCGCAGCCCTATCTCCATATCGGAACCCGGTTTCCGATCCGGACTCCGCACGACCGCCGCAACAATCCCGCAGACCGTTAGCGACGGGCACAGGCTGTGAATGACGGCAACAAACCTGTATCGACGACCGACCGGACATCCGATGTACAAAACGAAAAAAGGGTGCCCGATGCAGACACCCTATTGTAATTCCCCGGTCACTCGTTACCTTACCACATCAACGTCAGACCTACATTGACCTGTTCGACCTGCGGGCCGGCTCCTTTGCGGAAGATCGAAGGCCGGTAATAGGTGCCCGAAATGGCGAAATGATCGTATCCGATATTGACCGTATAGCCATAATGGAAATTGCGCAATCCCATGTTGCCTCTTTCCTTGAATGTTCCCCGCAACCGCTCGTCCGAGGCTTTGACTTTCGTATGCGCACCCATGCGCCAGCCGCCGACGACCCCTGCATTGATGAAGAAGTTGTTCCGACGGCCCATCTGGAACTCCACCAGCAACGGAACGTTCAGATAGCAGGTGTAGAGCTTCGACTTGGTGATACGGATCCCCTCGTAAGCGGGATCGGGTCCCATCACATGGTCACGATATTTGAGCGCCACATTGTCGTCGAAACGGAAGTTATTGAACTCCACGCCCAGACCGGTAATGAGTCCGAAACGATGGCATTTGATCAACGTATAGTCGATCGGATTGAGCGACACGCCGATCGACTTGGCGCTCTGGGTGAGGAACCGCGCATCGGGAGGCAGGTTCAGGTTTCCCAGATTGGTAATCAATCCGCTGTAATGCAGGCCTATTCCGGCCCAATGCCCGTCGTTCCAGACGAATTTGTTGCGTCGGGACGATTTTTTCGAAAAATCGTCGATCGCCACGACGAGTTTGCCTTCGCTTACCACCCGTTTGTTCCGTTCGCCGTCATGGAAACGGTCTTCTTCGATGAATTCCTCCCTTTTCTGGTTTTCGGCATCCGGCTGCTGACCGTATACGGTCGAAATCAGAGCGAAGAAAACGACGAAGCACAATGCTTTTTTCATAAATCAATCGATTTTTCGATTACCGATCCGGATAAGCGAAGCGATCTCGATGCCGCTTTCGTTCTCGGTACGATAGGTTTTTATGGGAATGATATAGTCGAGCGGCGCCAACAGCGAAGAAAGCGCCGAACGGGTTTCCGCATTTCCGGCCCGCATCGTCTCATCGACATCGGCCGCACGTACGACGGAACGGGTTTCGCGAAGGGGCCGTCGGCCGTTCTCCGATGCGGCCACGAAAGCCTCGCGGGGTACGGACAACGTCGGAACGGCAGGAGCGACCGGACGATCGGCAGCACCCCGAATCTCTATCCTACGGGTCAGCCCCTCGTCCAAAACCGGTGCGACAGGCATCTCGGCGACGGGACGGAACGACGTCTCGGAAATCTCTACAACGGACGACGACGCATCCGCGCAGCTTTCGGACAGGCCGGAAGACCGACGGACAATCGGCGTCTCGGTCCGAAGCGCGGTCACAACCGCCGGCGACACCTCCTGCTCGTCCGATGCTTCGGCCTGCAGATCCATGATCGGCATCTGCTCCTCGGTCAGCTCGATCCGCTGACTCATCAGCATCTGCCGTCCCTGCGACAGGGTACGGTCGGCCACGACGAACAGGCCCACGATCAACGATGCCGCCGCCGCACCGCTCAACAGCGATCCGGCACGCCGCAAGGCGACCCGTCGTCCGCCTCTGAGCAGAGCCTGCGTATCGGGATACTCGATCCGTTCGACAGGAAGGACGGGCAGCGGAACGAGCGAGCGGATCTCTTCCGCCAGATCGGCATGCGCCGCGAGAAACCGCTCGAACGATTCGCGCCGGGACGCATCCAGCGTACCTTCGAGGTAGTCCAAAGCCCAATGTTCGTAATTGCTTCGATCCGGGTTCATCACAAAATATCGTTTATATCGCCTATACTTTTTTTCAACGCCACCCGCGCACGGAAAATATATACCTTCACCTGCGCTTCGCTCAACGAAGTCATGCCGGCTATCTCGCGATAGGAATACCCTTCGTAGTCGCGCAGCATGATGAGCAGTTTCTGCTGCGGAGGCAGACGGTCCAGGCAGCGCCCGATCACGTCCGAAAGATCGTCGTAACCGTCCCTCGCCGAAGAACGTCTCCTCTCGAGCAACGCCTCCCCGCCCGCATATCGTTTCCCGAACCGGACATGATCGACGATCAGCCGGTAGGCCACCGTGAACAGATAGGATTTCTCCTTGCCCTCGATCACCGCCGCCCGGTTCTCCCACAGCCTCAGAAAACTCTCCTGAACGATATCCTTGGCCTGTTCGCTGTCACGCAAAGATTTCAACGCGAAACGATAGAGATTGTCGGAGTATCGTCCGACACACCTGTCGTAATCTGAAACCGTCATCGGGTCCGGGATTTGACATTATAACGAATCATCGCAGAAAAAGTTACATTCCTTCGGGAAAGTTTCGCTCATCGGGCTGCGTCCCGATCTCGTACTCGATTTCCTTGAACAGATAACGCCTCCGTTCTCCCCCGCTCTCGACCACCAGATCGCCCGCGGGAAGCACATCGCGGATCGTACCGGAAAAGCGTTCGCCCGTGCGGCCGTCCGTAAAAAGATGTTCCTCGCCCAACCGGTAAAGCTTCCCGAGATAGTCGGCATCGATACGCGCATCATCCTCTTCGGCCAACATGCCGTAACGCTCGCTCAGGCAGCGGTAAAACGTCTCGAACACTTCCGCCCGGTCGAAACTCCGGCCGGAGAAAAGCGCCATCGACACCGGATTGGGCAACGACGCATCGAACTCCGTCTGATTGACATTGAGTCCCACTCCGACGACCGAACGGGCCATATACCGCCCGCAAAGGTCGTTTTCGATCAGAATTCCGGCTACCTTCCGGTCGCAGATATAGATGTCGTTGGGCCATTTGATCCGCGCCTCGATACCCCACCGGGCCAACGCATCGGACACGGCCAGCGCCACGATCTTCGAAACGTAGAACTGCCGGGCCACCGGCAGAAAGTCGGGACACAGCACGACCGAGAACGTCAGGTTCAGTCCCGCGCCGCTGCTCCACGAATTGCCCCGCTGCCCGCGTCCGGCCGTCTGACGCTCGGCCAGAACCACATCGCCCGCCCCGTAACGCGGATCGCGGGCCGTATCGTTCGTCGAGCCCAGTTCGTCGAAACAGTCTATTCCGAAGCCCGAAAGCCGGGCGAATCGTTCCAGTTTTTCTTTCATAGCTTCACGGTCTTGACGATCCGGACCGGATTCACCTCTTCCCGGCCGCCGCACGGAAGAGCGACGGAACGCAGAGAAAGAGACGACCTGCCGGACCGCATGAAAAACGACGGAACGCCCGCCCCCCCGCACGGGGAGACGGTGCGTTCCGCCAAAAGTAGTCATTTTATCGTCGGGAGCCAACTGCGCAACCGTATATCCGGCATACCGGCATTCGTCGCCGTCACGCTTCCCGGGCAGTTTCTCCGCCGACGGGAACCGCAAACGGACCCGGTCCGCAACCGCGAACGGCATCGCCGTATCCGAAATCCGGCACGCCCGCAGGCTATACCGGCACGTCGAACTCGCGCAGCGCGTCGTTGAGCGACGTCTTGGTATCGGTCGAGGCCTTCCGCTGTCCGATAATCAGCGCACAGGGTACCTGATAGTCGCCCGCAGGGAAATGTTTGGTATACGACCCGGGAATGACGACGGAACGTTCGGGGACGTATCCCTTGTACGTCTTGGGTTCCGTTCCGGACACGTCGATGATTTTGGTCGATCCGGTAATCACCACGCCCGCGCCCAGCACGGCCTCGCGGCAGATATGGGCGCCTTCGACCACGATGCAGCGGCTTCCCACGAAACAATGGTCTTCGACGATGACGGGAGCGGCCTGGACCGGTTCGAGCACGCCGCCGATACCGACGCCGCCGCTCAGGTGGACGTGTTTGCCGATCTGGGCGCACGAACCTACCGTAGCCCACGTATCGACCATCGTTCCCTCATCGACATAAGCTCCGATATTCACATACGAAGGCATCATGATGACGCCCGGAGCCAGATAGGCACCGTAACGGGCCACGGCATGAGGCACGACGCGCACGCCCAGCTTATCGTATCCCGTCTTGAGTTTCAGTTTATCGTGGAACTGCATCGGGCCGGCCTCGGAGACCTCCATCTGCTGGATGGGGAAATTGAGGATGACCGCTTTTTTGACCCATTCATTGACCTGCCACTGTCCGTCGGAGAGAGGTTCCGCCGTCCGCAGAACGCCGGCGTCGAGCAGGTCCACGACCTGACGCACGGCATCCGCAACGGCCGCCTCTTTCAGCAGCGCGCGGTTCTCCCATGCCTCTTCGATCGTCTTTCTCAAAGTTTCGTTCGTCATTTCGTTTCTGTG
>UROX01000020.1 GCA_900549685.1 uncultured Alistipes sp. | reverse complement strand
CACCCGCTGCTATTGACATGGCTCTCCCCAAAAGGGCTGCCCGATAAAGGCTCCCAGCCTGCATGGTTGCGGAAAGACTGCGGCAAACAGGATGGGAGCGGAGGCAATAGCGGCAGGATAACGCTCTGCGCCGGCAGGACGATCTTCCACGGCAGATCTGACATGGCCGGACCTACGATCTTCAGGTTGTTTGTCCATCGTCGCACGGGATCTTTTCATTCGTTGATCAATTCTTTGTCGACCTCCTCGGCTGTCACCTCTTCAGTATCGGGATAGGTGAAGGGAATGCGCGCGGCAAGCAGGAAGGCGGGAACCGTGGCCAGCAGCGCCCACATGAAGAAGTAGTGATAACCGCCCAAGCTGTCGCAGAGCCAGCCGCTGATCATACCCGGAAGCATCACGCCAAGGTTGGCAAGCGACGACCCGAAAGCATAGTGAGCCATCTGGTGCGAACCAGGCGCCACCTGCTGCATAATAAAGAGTGTAAGCCCCACGAAGCCAAATCCGTAACTGAAATATTCGAACACGATGGCTGCGCAGATCAACACGGGACTCGAAGGCTGAAACCATGCCAGCAGCGCATAGACCACGAACGGAACGTTGAAGATGCAGACCAGCGGGAACAAGGCACGCCGCAGTTTGAGCCACGAAATGAAATAGCCGCCCAGAATGGACCCCACGACGAAGGCGATCACGCCGAAGGTACCGTAATAAAGTCCAATCTGCTGTTCGGTAAGCCCCATGCCCTGCTGATCGAGCGGAGCGTTGAGGAACAGCGGTACGATCTTGATGACCAGACCTTCGGCGAAGCGGTAGAAAAGGATGAATGCGAAATAGATCCAGATATATTTCTTCTTGAAGAATTCCAGAAAGATGCGCTTCGTTTCGCGCATGGCGCCGCCGAAACTGTCGGCATGGGCCGTCGCGATGCCGCCTGAAGGCAACATACGGATATGATACAGCCCCAGCAGAAAAAGAATGCCGCCGCAAAGGCCCATCACGACCATCCACGCCTGCACGATTCCGACATGATCCTTAAGCGCACCGGCCAGATAGACCAATCCGCCCATGGCGAAGACCTTGGCGATGTTGTAAAAGGCTCCCTGCCAACCAATAAATTTAGCCTGCAAATCCTTGGAAAGTTCGGTGATATAGACGCCGTCGGTGGCGATGTCGTGTGTCGCGCCGCTGAAAGCCACAACCGTCATCAGGGCGATGACGTAAGGGAAAAAGTTGGGAAACGGAAGCGACATGGCAACCAGCGCAAGTCCCAGCCCCGAAACCAGCTGCGTGGTGACGACCCAGAACTTCTTGGTCCTGAACATCTCCATCAGGGGACTCCAAAAGGGTTTGAGCGACCACGGCAAAATAATCAGCGAAGTCCAAAGCGTAATGCGGGCATCGTCGATACCCAGCCCTCGAAACATCAGCGTTGCCACCATGTTTACGATAATGAAGGGGAGTCCCATCGCAAAATAGAGCGTGGGAACCCATGCTAACGGCGACACTTTTCGGGAATTTGCAGACATCGGTTCTTTTTAGGTTTAGGTTAGAATTGATATAAAGACAGATCAACTTTTTGCAGCCGCAGTGGTTGTTGCTCCCGTTCTGCACCTTTGTTTCTATAAATTTGTTATTGTGAAATTCCGGAGTTCACGATCCTGACCGAGGACAAAAGCAGCAAAAAACCGCGATACGGCCAAACGCCTATTCGATCGGTTTGATCTCCGCCTCCCACCCCGTCAGCGTCGAAACGTAGGGGATCAGCAGCATCGCCATCTTGCGATGTCCCGCATAATTGGGATGGGCCGACGATCCGAGTTCGCTCCCGTCGTTGCAGTAGCCGGGCAGGACAGCCGCGAAATGGAGGTTCGGCACGACGCCGGACTGACACAAGTCGCGGATATAGGTGAAGGCCGGTTCGCTGACGCGCGGCGCCACGCAGAGGATCGGCATTTCGTCGCCGTAAGCGCCACGCAGGGTTTGCAGGATACGGGTATAGGCGGCCGCAAACTCATCGCGCGAAGGATGCGGCAGGGTCGAAAAGTCGTTCGACCCCAGATTGATGACGACCAGATCGGGACGGTACGGCGACGCCGCGAAATCCCACGCCGGTTCCGCCGCCTCGTCGAACGTATTGGCGATGCGGTCGGCCATCGTATTCTGCGAAGTGGCGTTTTTATCGCCGTAATTGCGTGCCGCGCCGCGTCCCGAATGGGCGATCAGCGTATAGTCGGCGCCGAAATAACGGGCGATGATGCAGGCATACGCCTTGTTGCAGTTCTCGGTTTGAGGTTTGAACGGCTCGTCCTTCGAAAGCCCCTCGGTCCCGTAACCGCAGGTCAGCGAATTGCCGATAAATTCGATATGCCGTCCGGGCGCGGGCGCCGCAGGCAGCAGACGCCGTCCCCTGTCAAGCAGGAAGGCATGGATCGTCGTGCGCCCCTGCTCGCCTTCGGTGCGTTTCTGCATCCGCACGGTATGTTCGCCGCGCCCCAGCTTCTCGGCCAGCACCACGACCGAATCCGTCCCGAACGTTGTAACGACGCCGGCGTCGCGGCCGTCGACGGTCAGATTGTAGTAATTCTTTTTCGTATCCGAAACGCGCATCGCCAGCGAGCCGCCCGTAAAACGACACTCGAAACAGGTTCCGCTCCAGTCGAAACTCACGTCGCCGCCGTTTGTCTGCGTACGTCCGACATAGCGCACCTCGGACGACGCGGCGGGCGCCTCTGTCCGCTCCTGGGCGGAAACGGCGCCGGCGCACAACAGCGCCAGCACCGCAAAAATCAGCCGTCGGTTCATTGCTTCGCCTCCGCTTCATAGGCGCTGACGGCCCGCTGCAAGGGTCCCCACCAGTCGCGGTTGATGATATGTACGATGTCGAACACCATCAGCCCGTCGGACTCGCGGAGATTCATCTCCACGGCCCGCTTGAACCGGGTCGTATCGCGTTTGTAATCTTCGACATACATACCGCCGAAGAAGGGCCTGCCGCCCAGCAGACGGCGCGAATAGCGGCATCCGCCCTCAACGCTGAGGTGGTCGCCTTTCGACATCTCGCTGTCGGTCTCGTTCTTATGCAGGCCGTTGCTGCGGCGGTACTCGTCGACGGTCACGTTCCAGTAATAATTGCCGTTGGTGAAAATGTCCAGCAGTTCGGCATATCCGTAATTCTTATATTCGGGCGTGGCCCATGCGAAGTCCTGCGAAGGATCGTACGTATTGCTGGCCCAATTGACGCCCACTTCGAAATAGGACGGATACCACGCGCCCGTATAAGCGCCGAATTTCAGACCGGGCTTCACGGCTTTCAGCTCCTCTTTGGTGCGTTTGAAGAAGTTGTAGATCACCGACGCGCGCCACTCGATCCACTGTTTGAAATAAGGGCCGTCGATACGTCTCCAGCCGCCGTCGCCGTCCTCCTCCCACGCATAGACATCCTCCGGAAAACGATCCAGTTTTTTCCCGATATAGGCCTCGAATTCTCTGCGTGAGAAATCCGAAAAGTCGGACTGGATATTGTCATAACGGCCGCGGTCGAGCAGCAGGCCGTCGAAATCGTACTTCTGCGCCACCTCCTTGAAAATGGCGATTTCGTGATCCTGAACGGCAGGAAGCGCGGGATTGGCGAACAGCACCTTCTTGCCCGGAATCTCCAGCTGGGGCATCAATCCCTTGCCGGGAACATAGTTCACGGCCTGCCATTCGGGATGACCGTCGTAGATCAGTCCGCGGCGGAATACGCCGTTGCCTTCGGCAAAGGTGTTGAACGAACCGTAAATCTCCAGTCCGGCATCGTGCGCGGCATCGACGAAAGTTCCCACAAAGTCGAAATCGGGACGGGTAAATCCCTTCCACTCACGAACTTGCGGCGCATATTCGCTGGGATACACCACTTCGCTCGAAGTGCCCTTGACGTCGAGCACCAGCGCCGTCATGCCGGCCTCCCGGCACTTGTTCACATAATAACGGATCGAATCGGGGTAACTGAAACGCACCCAGTTGGCCGAACAGTCGAGCCACATCAGCTTGGGTTTCACCCCCTCGGCGGCACTCCGACAGCCGGTCGCACCTGCCGCGGCAAAGGCCAGCAGGCATACAGTCAGCAGTTTTTTCATGGAAAATTAAAAGCTATTTTCGTTTGTAGTTTCCGTAAATATCGACTTCGGCCGCATGGAAAGGATCGGCCACCGCGTCGATCAGCAGCGCGCATTCGAGTCGCGTGAGCGGACGCGCCGGATCGTAACCGGAGAGCAGTCCGGCGGCGGCGCGCTCCGTCTGCGCCGCAATGTCCCCGGCCGGCTTGCCGAGCGCTTCGGCCAGCATCGCCGTCAGGAGCGCCCCGTCGACCGGCGTTTCCCGAACGGAGGAGCGTACCGACGGATAGACTTCACGCAGCCCTTCGCGCAGTTCGGATTCCGCGATCGTCCGATCGGCGTCGAACCAAGTCTGGTTCTCCCAGCCGACATTGGCTCCGCGCCCCTTGAGGATTCCGGTCACGCCGATCCGCTGCATCGCCTTGAAACGCGGATCACCGGCCGGCAGGTCGAGGTACGGCAGCAGGTAGCCGCCCGCATCGAGCACCGCCTCCTGCACCCTGCGTACCGCAACTTCGGACGGATCGACGCCCGCCGCCGCGGCCAACGCCGCCAAGGCTCCCGTTGCCTGCCCGATCTGCAACACGACGGGTTGCAGGCGCGTGGAGCCATTGACGAGGTTGGTTACCGAAACCGATTTTTCGGCTACGAGCAACCCCGGAAATCCTGCGGGGATCACGATGCCCAGCGGAAAACCGTACGAGGGAATGGGATGGAAATAGAGGTCGGGCAGATCGTCCCAGCCCGAATAACGGGTATGATGCTGGTCGACCGGATAATCGCCCACGCCGACCGCCGTACGGTAAAGCGTTCCGGCGTAGGGGTCGGTGATGTCGTTGAGCGTAAAACGCACGGCGCCGTGAATGCGCCGCGACTCGCGGTGATAGGGAATGAACGGCAGCCGGTCGTCCGTAGGGAACTCGTCGTCGGCCAATCCCAACGTATTGAATCCCAGCTCATGCTGAAGGAAATAGACGAATGACAGCGTATGACTCTTGGCCCTGCGGACGGCGTCGGCCCGCTCTTCGGGCGTCATGTCGATCATGTCCACGTAGTAATCGTTGCCCTCGATCGGCCAGTTGATCATGTATTTGCCGTTGGGCAGTTTTCCGTAAGTGATCATCATCTCGCGGGACCACATGCGATGCGGCTCCTTCGGAGCGACGCAAAGATCGTTCACGCAGCAGCAGGCAAAAAGCGACGGATCGTACCCGTCGGGCCGCGGAATCGTGACGTCGCGGCCGTAATCCTTCAATACGGCGACATAAGTCAGGTCCTGCACGATGCCGTTGGCTTCGGCCGGGGCAATATCCTCGTGCGTGACGGCCGACGAATCCATGCCGACATCATAAGGGACGCCTGCCATCCGGGCGACGTCGCCCAGCTCCGTCGCATCGACGAGCACGTCGGCCTCGACCTGCCGGAGCAGGCCGTCCCGCCGGACACCCAGCCGCCATACATCCTTTTCGCGCTCGGCCGTCTCGGCCGCCGAACGGTACCACACGGTGAGGTTCGGCTCCCTGGCGACGAGCCGTTTGAAAATGCTGTCGCCCACCGAGGGTTCGAACAGCACGTTGCTGACCCACCCCGTCATCAAGGCCGAATCGCAGCCGTAATGCCGGGCCAGTTCCGTCCGGAACTCGTCCCAGATGCCGCCGCGCAGGCGGTAATTGCCGTCAGTGGCGCTCACGCCCGCCGAGGTGAGCATGCCGCCGAGCCAGTCGAACTCCTCGACGATCAAGGTTCGCGCCCCCATGCGGGCCGCTTGCAGTCCGGCCGCCGTTCCGCTCGCTCCCCCGCCGACGATCACCACGTCGTAACGCTCGGCGGAACCGCATGCAAACAGCCCCAAGCACGCCAGCAGCTGCAAATATTTCAGTCCGGTAAATCTCATATTCGGTCGCTTATTTTAAATCGACTGCGGCCCGGCTGATCCGCCCGAAGCGGTCCGTAGCCGACACCTCGACGCGCTTCGCCCCTTCGGGCAGCGCGACGCGGTAATAGTGGTCCGAAATCGAAGGGTAAATCCATTTATGGTCCATCTGACTGGTGTCGGAATAGAGCTGTTTCGCGGCGGGATCGTAAGCCTGAAACCGCTCGGCGGGACCGACCGGCACGCCGTCGATCGTAAATTCGACCTCCCACGCCGGGTCGCTGGCCCAGACGTTGGCCACGGCGTACCCTTCGAACTGGGGATATTCGCGGCCGCTGTAAATTTTCATCTGGTAATCCGCCGGATAACCCGTCGATTTGTAATACCAGTCGATCCGGTCGCCGTTCACCTCATAGACGCCGTACCCGGCGGGCGTGCCGTCGGTGCAGAGCGGTCCCTGCCACCATGCGCCGCTCAGGGCGGGTGTCACATGCTCGTAGAGACCGGGGGCGATGGACTGGTTGAAGGTCGTATGGGTATGGCCCGAAATGATATGCGCCCGGTAGGGTTTCAGAATTTCGTAAAGCCCCCTGTGGTTGGTCATCGTCGATCCGGCGCGGTCGTAGCGGAACTGCTTGCGGTCCTGCTCCTCGCAGGTCGAAGGAATATGCAGGCAGACGACCACCGTCGAACCGGGCTGCACGCGGGCAAGGTCCTTTTCGAGCCAGCGCATCTGCCGCTCTTCGAGATAGCCGATGTAAAAATAGTCGCGCCCGATGAAGAAGTTGTCGTCGAGCACCACGTAGTGGATGCGTCCGACGTCGAACGAATAGTAGACCGGGCCGTACATCTCCTCGAACTTCGAGAAGGAGGTTTCGTAAGAGCGTCCGTAGACCTCCATGTCGTGGTTGCCCATCGCGTTGCGGAACGTAATTCCCGTACGCTCCATCACCTCGTTGTACCGGCCGTAAAGCGAATGGTCGTGCGACACGATGTCGCCGCAGCAAATGCCGTGGAAAGGCATACCGCCGTAACTGCGGACCGTGGCGGCGATGTCGTCGGCCGCCGCCGCGAGTTTCGCAAACTCCTTCGGCGCCCATATCTGCGGATCGGCGATGGCGATGAACCCGTACCGCGAGTCGTCGCCCGCACGGCGGAGCAGCGTGAAATCGCAGGATTTGCCCTCGGCAGGCAGCGGGTGGAAATAGCGCACCACGCCCTTTTCCACCGGAGCGTCGTAGCCCGCAGGCACGCAAACGAAGACGAAGCGGTTGTCCGCACCGGCTTCCAGGCTGTAATTTCCTCTTTTGTCCGTGCGCGCGAACTCTTCGCCGTCGGAGACCCAGACGCCTTCCACGCCCCGGCCGCCGCAAAGGACGCGCCCCCTGACTGTGACGCTGCCCGCGGCCCATGCGCAGACGCACCACAGCGACAACAGAATTGTCAGTAAATATCTTTTCATCGTTCCGTATTTTAGCGCTGCTTGCATTGTTCGAGAATCTGCCAGCACTGGAACAGCCCGCGCGGCACATGGAAACATCCCTTCCATTTTCCGCCCTTGAGCGGCAGCAGCACCTCGCCGCGGCGGTTCAGGTAACCGAACCATTCGGGATGCTCCGCGTCCTTGAAATGCGCCCACGTATATTCGTGCAGTTTCCCGAACCACTCCAGACACTCCTTCGATCCGGTCAGCTGATAGCCCTTGATCATCGCGATCGCCGATTCGATATGCACCCACCAGAGCTTCTGATCCCATTCCAGCTCCACACGGGGCGCGCCCTTGCGGTCCAGAAAATAGAAAATGCCGCCGTACTCCTTGTCCCAGCCGTATTCGGCGGTATTGAGCGCGATTCTCACCGCTTTGTCGATCAGCGCACGGTCGTCGAGACGCACGCCGAGGTTCATAATGAACCACATCGCTTCGAGCGAATGTCCGGGATTCATCTGACGGCCCTCGAACGTATCGGAAAGCTGTCCGTCCTCCGTGACATTCTCGACGATCAGCCCCAGCTCTTCCCGGTAAAACACCTCCATCACTTCGTGCAGACACTCCCCGATCGTGTCGGCCAGCAACTGCTTGTCGATCATCGGCTCGATCTCCAGCGCCATGTTGCAGAGGATCATCGGCAGAGCGAAACTCTTGAGCGAACGCGTTCCGGGATAAGCCTTGCACCACTCGCCTTTGGGATTGGCGCGTTTCTCCAGAATCCGGTCGAAAGTCCGCTTGGCGATCAGGGCGTATTCGTCGCTGCCCGTCGCAACGGCGACCTGCGCAAAAGCCATCGCCGCGAACGTATAGGAGAAAATATTATAGGGCTGCACCAACGGGCGGCCTTCGCGCGTCAGCGCAAAATACCAGTTGTAGTTGCCGTCGTGGCTGTATTTGCGCAGGAACTCGGCTCCCTGCACGGCGCATTCGAGCCATTCGGGACGACGCTCCACCTTGTTATAGAGCATGGCGAACATCCACACTTCACGACCCTGCAACCAGATGAATTTGTCGGTATCGTAGACGCTGCCGTCACGATTGAGACACGTAAAATAGCCGCCGAATTCCCTATCTTGTGATTTTTCGAGCCAAAAAGGCAGTACACCATCCAGCAATTCGGTTTTGTACTGTTCCGCTAATCTTTTGAAGTCCATAATCTTATCTTATTTATATTGTTACCTTGTCCAGTATCGTTCGATCTCTTCGAGCGTGCGGCCCGACATCTCCGGCACCGCCTTCCATATCAGCAGCATATAAGGCACGCACATCGCGGCGAAGAGGAAAAAAGTCCCCGCCGGCGTCAGATTCGCGAGCATCCAGGGCGTAAGCTGCCCGACCAGATAGGTTCCCGTCCAAAGCGAGAACCCCGCGATCGACATCGCCACGCCGCGCACACGAATCGGATACATCTCCGACAAAAGCACCCATACCACGGCGCAGACGGAAATGGCGCAGCAGAAAACATAGCACAGGAACGCCGCCAGCAGCACGCCGTCCGGATGCCTTTCGACAGCAGAAGCCGCCACTGCGGGGTCTGCCCGCCGCCGACACCTCGGAGATGTAAAGCGGCGAGACGATCGAAACGACGCCGATGCCCAGCCCGCCCACGATCCGGTAGACGACCAGCTGCGTGAAATCGGCGCAAAGGGCGCATCCCACGGCCGACACCGTGAACAGCACGGCCGAGACGAGCATCGTCCGCCGGCGTCCCAGCCGGTCGCTCAGCACGCCCGCACAGAGTACGCCGGCGACTGAGCCGGCCAGCGCACACCCCACATACCACCCCTGTTGCAGGCTGTCCAGCCCGAAGCGGGCCGTCACCAGCTCGACGGTGCCCGAAATCACGGCCGTGTCGTATCCGAACAGGAGTCCGCCCACGGCAGCCGTGACCGCAAGAAAGAGCATGTACGATATGTCAGCGCGCTGTTTCATGGAGCATTCACCGTTTCCGGTAAGGGTTGTCGATTTTAAAATAATCGCAGTAGCGATCGTAAAGATGTCCCGCCTGCGGATAGGCCGAATTGGGACTCATAAAGTGCGAGAATTCGAACGTGATGACGTTCTGCATCCCGGCCCGCCGTGCGGCGTCCAGCTTCAGCAGCAGTTTCTCCCATTTGATCGGCAGGAAGCGGATCGGCATGTCGCGGTCGAACGACTCGATGTTGGTCCAGCACTCCATGCCGTATTTGTCGGCCAGCGCCTTGTTCACCACCAGATAATCGTACAACTCGTGGTAATCGACCTGCCCGTCCTGAAACGCGAGGATGTCCACCGCTCCGGCGACATTGCCCAGTATCTCGTTCCACTCGCGACGGTGCTCTTCGACCGAAAGGGCCTTGTCGCCCGCCATCACCTGATCGGTCTTGATGCCGTGGATGTAGGGCGAAATCATCGTTTTCAGGCCGCCCGAAACCGCCTTGGCATGGCGGCCCACTTCCGCATAGATGCGCGACATGTTTTTGGTCCGGCGGCTGATCTCCTGCGACAGATACCACCCCTGAAACGACTTGTGATGTCCGTATCTGGCCCACACCTCGTCGATCAGTTTCAGGTTCAGGTCTATCTCGCGCCGGAAGAGACCCTCCTGCCAGTATTTGCCCGAATCGTACATGCCGAAATAGAACGCCATGCCGTATTTGTCGGCCAGCGTGAGGAACATCTCCACCAGATCGACCGGTGGATAGTACACCTCCTCGCTTTCGAGCAGGCACTCGAACGGCGCGGCGATCCACCGTCCCAGCCCGGCGCGGATCAGCACCACGGTATTGATCCCCATGTTTTTCATCGCCCGGAAATCGGCGTCCCACTCCCTGACGCCCCAGTTCTGGTGGGGAATGTCCCAGCTCACCTCGTCGAGAAACGTCGCGCGGACAGGAATCGCTTCGAGGATGCCTTCGGTCCTGAAATCCGCGTCCGACAGGCCGCAAGCCGCGTCGCCGCCCGCCGCACCCTTCGGGGAGCAGGACGCCAGCACGACTGCGATCAGCACAGCCAGCGCTGCCGCAAAACCGCCCGGTTTAAGGTTATGTCCGTTCATCGGGTCTCTACTCCAAGGTTTTCAGATACTCCATATAGCGGTCGTACAAGTGCCCCGCCTGCAGGTAGGCCGACTGCGGACTCATAAAGTGCGAGAACTCGAACGTAATGGCGTTCCGGTAACCGGCCTGAGCCGCCAGCCCCATCTTGAGCCGCAGCTTCTCCCATTTGATCGGCAGGAACTTGATCGGCATATCGCGGTCGAAGGTCTCGGAATTGGTCCAGCACTCCAGTCCGTAACGGTCGGCCAGTTTCTTGTTGACTTTCAGGAAATCGACCAGTTCGTCATACTCCACATGGCCGTCCTGAAAGGCGACGATATCCACGGCGCCTTGGATTCCGGCAAAGATGGCGTCCCATTCGCGCTCATGGCTTTCGAGCGTCACAACGTTCTCCTTCGAAGTCGACGCATTGTACTGGCTGACGTTCTTGCTGCCATCAATATAAGGGGAAATCATGGTCGGAAGACCGCCGGAAACCTCCTTGCAATAGCGTCCCAGACTCGCATACAGATCGACGATCTTGCCGGTATTGCGGCTGCACTCCTGCGAAATATACCATCCCGCAAAGGATTTGCAATGCCCGTAACGACTCCACGCCTCGTCGATCACACGCTTGTTCAGCGCCACCTCCTGTTCGTATTCGCCGCGGTCCCAGTACTTGCCCGAATCGTAGAGTCCGAACCAGAAGTTCATCCCCCACTTGTCGCTCAGGCGCAGGAACATATCGACCAGATCGACGGGAGGTTCGTAACACCCCTCCTCGGCCGTGAGCACCCGCGAGGGAAAAGTCTGCCAGCGGCGGTAACCGCAGCGGATCAGGATCACGGTGTCGATGCCTGCTTCGCGCATGTAGCCGAAATCACGGTCCCATTCGGCTTCGCCCCAATTCTGATGGGGAATATCATGGCTGATTTCGTCGAGAAAAGTTCCTTTTATTCGCATAACTCATTTATTTAAAGTTCAAATTCAGGTTCTCCAAAAAAGCCTGCGGTTCGTAAAAAAGACCGTAACGGCCATAACCGCGGCCGTGACCAGCACGCCCCGCGCCACGCCCATCCACGGGCATAGCTCGGCAAAGGCCTGCAAACAGGGCGACAGATGCAGCAGCGTCAGCAGGGGCATGATGAGGAATCCGGCCGCCGTGTAGGCCACCATCGGATTCTGCCCGCATTTGACCAGCGCCGAAAAACGCACATTCAGCCGCCTCATCGCGATTCCGGCGGCGATCAGGACAAACGAAGCCAGCCCGGAGGTGACGAAAAAATAGCTGAACGTCGCGTAATCCTTCTTGATGCCCCCCTCGAACGCCTCCAGCGCCAGTCCCAGCCCCAGCCAGAAAAAGCCCCAGCCGAAAAGCGAACGGTGCAGTCTTCCGGTCGCGGAACCGTCTCCACGCAGCAGACGCCGGAGCAGGAGACAGAGCAGGACGCCCGCCACGAGATTCACGACCAGCTGCCGTGCGAAAAGCCCCCACATATTCAGGCATATCAGCGTCACGAGCAGGACGAGGGTCCAGACCTCACGCCGCCGGGACGCCCCCGGCGCATCTTCGCCGCCGTGCGTCATCCATTCATAGATACGGTCTCCCGCAATCGTGCCGGGAATGATGATACAAAGGTATTTCAGGTAGTCGAAGCGGAAAAGCCACGGCACAGGCGACCAGTTCCACAACGCTTCGTTCCACGAACCTTCGACGCCGCTGCCCAGACGCAGGGCCGCCAGCAGCGCCAGCACCCCCAGGCGCGCCAGCAGGTTGTTCCGCGTATAGAGCCACACCAGGCTGCCGAAGAGCGCCATATTTGCAAGGACCAGAATGATGACGTCGCTCCGCTCCGCCGAGACGGGCAGCCCCCAGCCCCACCGGGCGGCCGCCAGCAGGGCTGCGATGCCGGCGACGCCGGACAGACAGACCATGCGGTTCTGCCGGTCCGAAAACCGGTCAATGCGCATGAAGAGCGCACAAAAACAGCCCCAGCCCGCCAGTTGCAGCAGCGAGGAACCCCATCCCGGCAGCGTTCCCGTCACCCCGGAACGCAGGTTGGCGAGGGCAACGGCGAAAAGCGCCAGCAACGCCCACCTGCGCACCACGACCGTCAGGATCAACGCCACCGATTCACCCCGCTGCTCCAGCCGCTTACGCAGGGCCAGCGGGAAAGCGGCCCCCATCGAGAAGAGGAAAAACGGGAAGACCAGATCGACCCACGTAATTCCCGGCACCGACGGATCGAAACGGAACGACGGTGGCGGCACCTGCGCATGGAACAGCCATGCAGGAAGTTCGGCGTGCCATAGGATCTGTCCCGACAGCACCATTCCCACGATAGCCAACCCTCGCAGCAAATCGACCGCATAAGCTCGCTTTTCCATCTGCAAGACGTGTTATTTCAGGTATTTCTGTTTCTTGAGGTAATCGGTCCAGATCACATACCCCACGGGGTGGAGGTGGATTCCGTCCTTCGTCAGGTCGATGCGCAGTTCGCCGTCGGCATCGGAAAGCAGCGGCACCAGATCGACGAACGTACACCACGGCTTGGCATCGCACAACTGCACCAACCGCGCATTGAGCGTCCGCACCTGCGGATTATGCCCCTTGAGTCCGGGATAGGCCAGCCGCCGGGTATTGACCGGCAGCACGCTCTGAATATAGAGCCGGCAGCCGGGAACGGCCTCGTGCACCATGTCCGCCATGCGGGTGATGTTCATCACGATCGTATCGACGGGCTGTCCGCCCGTCAGGTCGTTGATGCCCGCCATCAGGAAGATTTTGCGGGGCTTGCTTTTCAGGATGTCGGGCAGACGGTCGATCATGCCGAAGGTATTGTCGCCGCCGATGCCGCGGTTCTCGACGTCGCCGTGTTTGAGCAGCAGGCTCCACCACCCCTGCTCGGTAATGCTGTTGCCGAGAAAGACGATCGCCCCCTGTTGCAGCCCCTCTTCGTCGTGGGCCGCACGGCGGGTATCGTAGTAGGCGTTATGGAATTTCTGCGCCGAAGCGCCGGATGCCGCGAAAAGGGCGGCCAAAAACAATATTACGATGCGTCTCACAATCAGTCTTTTTTAATTACGCCGTCGATACCGGTCTTGACATAAGACCACTGATCGGCTTTTTTCAGGTGAATCATATCAAACAGGAAATAACCGTCGCAGGCATTGATGCAGGCGGCGACCGAGGCGGTGATGGCCCGGTTCTCCTCCTCCTGCGGCACCTTGTCGTCGGCATCCCAGTTTCCCACGTCGGGGCCGCCGGCCACCATCGGGCACGCTCCCATCGTACGTTCCTTCGCCAGCAGGCAGAATCCCTGCATGGTCCATTCGGTCGTGCCGTAAACACGCGCCGGAGAGGCATAGGCCCCGATCAGCATCTGGTCCATCAGGTCAGCATAGCCGTAATCCATATATTTTTTCGTAGCCCATGAAAATTTGGACGAAGTGTCGTAATCGGGGCTGGCCCAATTGACGCCCACATCATAGTAGCTGGCATACCAGCCCCCGACGTATACGCCGAACTTGACCGACGGATTGACCGACTTGACGGCGGCGCGCGCCTTCTCCATAAAGTCGTGAATCACCTTCGCCCGGAATTCGAGCCACTGCTTCATATGCACAGGCTCCGGCGAGGGTATGCCCGAAGTATGGCCCGCAGGCAGAATGTCGGCGGGAAAACTGGCAACCGACCGGCCGATATACTTTTCGAACTCCTTGCGCGTATAATTCGAGAAATCGCTGGTAAATCCGTCGAAGCGCCCCCGGTCGAGGAAGATTCCCGCCAGTCCGTCATAGGCCGCGAGGTCCTTGAGCATCGAACAGAGATACTCCTGCACTTCGGGCAATACCGGATTGAAGAACTTGGCGGACTGCGAAGTGGACATGATGTTCGTAATGCCGCCCGCCAAATTCAGATCGGTCGTCCATGCCCGCTTGGCCTCATCCCGAAAAACGACTCCGGCGCCGCCCAGCGAAGTCTGGTTGCCCCCCGTAAAGGTATTGATCGCGGCGTGAATGCGCAGGTCGAGCGACTTTCCGGCGTCGATAAACGCCTGCAGGTAGTCCCATGTGGCCGTGCGTTCGACTTTGGAATATCCGCCCGGCAGCCATGCGCCGAGCCACTCCACCTGATCGACCACCGACGTACGGAAAAGCACGTCGCCGGTAGTAGGCCGCACATCGACTACAATATCGGTGAATCCGGCCTCCCGGGCCTTGGTCAGATCGCGCAGTATATTCTCCTTGCTGTTGGCGAAATCGGGAAAGTTGGCGGCGGCATCGACCCAGATGAACCGGGGTTTCTCCACCCCCGGCTCCGGATCGGGATCGGGGTCGGGATCGGGCCACTCCCATTCGGGTTCCTTCGAATCCGAACCGCACGAAACAGCCCCGTATCCCAGCGTCAACGCCGCCAGAACCGCCGCAAACCATTTGACATTCTTTTTCATCTTCAAAATTATGCTTGTTTTAGGACCTGCATCCCCGGTCAGAGGGATGCAGGCAAAAGGGATGTTACTTGTCGACACAATCCCACTGTTCGGCACGGATATAGTTGGTATTTCCGCCGATCCAGTAAAGATAGAGATAATAACCGTCAGACGACTGGCTCAGCAGGATATCGCAGCTCGCCGTTCCGGAAACAGCCAGATATTTAGGCGTCGACGCATAGATCTTGGCTTTCGTATTGTCGAACGTCCCAGTGAAGAGATTGCGGTCTCCGACATCGAGCAGGATGGCACGCGATGCACTGTAAGCGAAGTGCGAACCGCCGAACACGGCGACGAACGGACTCTTATTGAAGACGGCGCACGACACATTGGCAAAATTCGAATTGGCGTCGTTCGCGCCTTTGTCGATAAATGCCACACGCGAATTGGTCACTCCGTCGATCCACTCCGCCCCATTGGTCGAATAGCTGGCTTTGAAATAAGGTCCGGTAATATCCGTCGACAGATATTCCACATCGACATTGCCGCCGTTCCAGAGTCCGCAACCCGCAATCGTAACCTTTTCGGGAGTACCCCAAACGCCATCGGTCACAATGATACGGACGAACGAACTCCAGTTTGCAGGACTTGCCCAAGCCCAGCAGTTGATCGTGACGACGGCGTCTGCGTCTATATCGCCCTTGATCGAAATCTTGCTGCCGATCTTACCGCCCGTGGCATTCGACCAGGTCATGACCTCCTTCGGGGTATCGGTAACATGATCCAGACGATAAATGGTCTGCGACGCACCGTTGGCGGCAATCGAACACATCACGATATGGTTGGCTTCATCCGAAGTGATAGCGCCTCCACCGAGATTGATGCCGCCCATATTCACCGTTCCGGCCTTGACACCGGTAAGCTTGTTGACATAAACGATCTCGCTCTCGCCGGAGCAAATAAGCAAGTGATCGCCCAAAATGCCCAGCGTATAATTCGTCGTTCCGCTCATTCCGTAATCAGTCTTGAACGTTTCGGAAACGAACAGGTTCTTCTGACTGCCCGAACGAATACCGGTCGGAACCTTCGCCGGAACCTCTTTCTTAACGGTGTAAACCGTCTTGCTTACCCCGTCATACGCAGTGACGGTCAGCTTGGGCGACGCATTCCAGTCGATAACCGTCGTTGCCGGATCGGGTGAAATCGTAGCATGATACGAAAGCCGGTAGGTTCCCGTACAAGGTTCGATATTACCGGCTGCGATCAGCGACACCTCTTTGGTTTCCTGATCAATGATGGCGTTCAACCCCTGCGACGGAAGCGACAGCTCCTCCAGCAGACAGGCTTTGCTCTTCACGATCCGCCCCCTGACTTTATAAACCTTCTTTTGCTTGAGCTGATCGGTAACCGTAATATAGTTGTCCTCGTTCAAATTCATATAAAGGACCGCAGGGTCCACCGTAACATTGTCGTCGAGATTCAAGCTGATGCGCATTTTGTCGAGCATCTTACCGCTCACGACATCATCGCTGCTCTCCGGATAAAACCACGGAATCTCGACCGTGATCTCATCGCTGCCCTCCGCCGGATATCCTTTGAATTCGCCGTAAAATTCGGCTGCCCCCTCGCTATTGTTCTTTACGAATTGGGCGGTTACGCTGTTGATGCCGTTACGCGACACGGAAGGCAACAGCTCGTCGGGCTGGTGACAGCCCGCAAAGAGCAGACCGGCCGCCGTCAGGAAAGAAAATATGGTATTTTTCATAATTGTAATTCAAGATTTATTTCCACTCGTCATACTGTTCGATAGCCGAGTTGTTCGCCAACTCATCGTAAGGAATCGGGAATACGTAGGTCTTCGCCAGGAATTTACGGTCCTGCAAATCACAATCCACATACTCGAATTTGAAAGCGCCCTGATGCGGCGTGATCTTCAGTCCGTGCACACGGTAACCGTTATACTCCTTGTCGGCGAGTTTCCAGCGACGCATGTCCCAATAGAGGTGCCCTTCATACGCCAGCTCGATCTTGCGTTCCTGACGTATCGCTTTGAAAAGATCGTTCCCCGAAAGGCCCGAAAGAGCGGGCAGATTCACACCGGGACGCTGTCTCACGGCATTGACATCCTCCAAAGCGGCCCCCGAAGCACCCAAACGATAGTTCGCCTCGGCACGGATGAGGTAAATTTCAGCCAGACGAAGTTCCACCCAAGTCTGCGTGCTGACCTTGATAACCGAAAAATCGGTGTGGCTTTCATCGAGGTATTTGCGCAGATAATAACCGGTAGTAGTACGTCCCTTCGGATAGGTGTCGCTACGATAATCCATATACTGCCCGTAAGTACCTCCAACGCTGTTGGTCATTGTATGCCCCTTCCATTGCGCTCCGTGATAAAGAACCGTCGCAGCGAAACGGGGTTCCAGCTGATCGTAAGGAGGCAACTCGGTCGTCTCGCCGTGCCATTTGCTCCAATCTACGGTTTTGCCGTCCTTCGACTGATACGATTCGACCATCTCCTGCGTCGGGCAGCCTTTACCCCCGTCGTTGTCCATATCGCCGTAAGGAACATAGTCGTTATCGAAAGTATGATTGGGACCCGTTACCAGATAGTTGTATTCGAGAATCGACTCACTATTCCCTCCTTTGAAAGCATCCTCGTACTTATCGGTCAAAGAATAGACCTGCAGCTTGAAAACCGAATCCGCCGCGTCTTTGGCATCCTGCCAGCGTTCGGCATAAAGCATCGTCCGTGCAAGCATGGCCCAAGCCGCGCCGCGCGTCACACGCTCCTTGTTGGCCGCGTCCCAGCGCACCGGCAATACCGAAGCCGCATACTTGAGGTCCGAGGCAATCAGATCCCAGGTCTCGGCGGCAGAGCTGCGGTCTTTATTCTTCTGGAGATTCATATCCGTATAGAGGATTACCCCTCCATGCCGTTTGGCCAACTGAAAATAGACGAATGCGCGGAAAAAACGGGCCTGCGCCTCAAGTTTAGCATTCTCTTCCGCCGAGAACGTGGAATGCTTCCGCATGGATTCCAAGAACTCATTGATACGGCGGATACGCTCATATCCACCCGTCCACGCATCGAGCAGGTTGCCCGTCGACGACATCGTTTCAGGCGTAAACACATAATTATTGGAGTCTCCGGCCTTATTGCCCGGAACGTACGAACCGTATTTGAAAGTTTCGGTAAGTCCCTCGGTCTGATTACCTTGAAACTGGGCGGAGCCGAACTGTCCGTAACGGTCAATATACGGATAAAAACCGTTAAGGTAAAGCGTCGCCGTGTGTATATCGTTCCAAACCACCTTGTCCGAGATACTGTCATGCGGCGTGGTATCGAGGAAATCGTTGCAACCGACTAAAGAGAACGTCAGCAACGACATCATGGCTATTTTAATTCCTGTTTTCATAATTTCTCCGTTTTTCATGTTAGAATGCCAAGTTTACACCGAACGAGAAGATACGCTGCTGCGGATAATAACCGTTCGACACACCGGGCTGTTCAGGATCAATGTTGAATTTGGTCAGTTCACTGACAGTCCAAAGGTTCTGTCCTTCGAAATAGATACGCAGACGGTCGATGCCGATCCGGCTCATCCATTTCTGCGGGAAGGTGTATCCGATCTGCAAATTCTTCAGACGCAGATAATCGCCGCTGCGATACCAGAAAGTCGAAGAATAGGCATTATTCGAACTGGCCTGCACGATACTCAGGCGCGGGAATTCGGCATTGGTGTTATCTTCCCGCCAAGAGTTCTCCACAAGGTATTTCGGCGAATTGCCTCCGTGATAGAACGGCTTGGTCATCTGCGTGTTGTCCATGATTCCTCCGCTGTACACACCCGTCAGAGCCACATCCCGGCCCAAGCCTGCCTGAAACAGGAAAGAGAGGTCAATGCCTTTCCAATCACCCGAAAAAGAAAGGCCTCCCACAAATTTGGGATAAGCGGCGGCCCCGACATAACCGCGGTCCTGTTCATAGGAAATCACACCGTCGCCGTTGCGATCGACATACTTAATATCGCCCACACGAACGGCTTTACCCACAATCGTCGGAGAATTGTCGATCTCCTCCTGGCTCTGGAACAAACCGGCGGAGATAAAGCCGACCTGGGCGCCGACCTCCTTACCCGTAAGCTTGAGCCAATCGGGCGTATTGGCGGCATCGTTATAGTGCAGCCATTTACGCTTGGTGTATGTACCGGTCAGACTCACGTTGTAATTGAAATCTCCGACACGGTTACGGTGGCTCAACGTAATCTCAAAACCCTTATGAGCTTGTTTATTGCTGTTTTCATACTTCGGATAATAACCGCCGAAAGAGCTGGGATAGGTGGCAGTCACACCACTCAGAATATCATAGATGTATTTATAGAATACATCGAACTCAACACCCAGTCTGCCGCCCCACATGGACAGGTCGAATCCTCCGTTATATTGCAGATTCTTCGCCCATGTCAGATTCTCATTCGCCAAACTCGAAGTAAGCATTCCGTCGACACCGACGCCTCCGAGGACAACGGCCGGAGTATCCAGAAAGCCTAATGTATTCAAATACGAATAAGCGCTGATACCCGTCGTACCCGTAAGACCGATACTTGCACGCAACTTCAAGTTGTCGATCGCTTTGGAATCGAACCAAGGCTCATTAGATATTCTCCAACCGACCGATGCGGCAGGGAAAGGAGACCAGCGTTTTCCATCAACCATACCGCCGAACAGATAACTGCCATCATACCGGCACGACAATTCGACAAGATACTTATTGGCATAATCGTAATTGACACGGGCCGCGAAACCGGCTTTGCGCGCAACGGAGCTCATACCGTTGATCGACATCTTGTCGGGAATGCTGGCGTATTTGAGTTCGGCAAGTTCCTTGATCGAAAATCCTTCTCCGTAAGCGCTGAAATTATTGCCGTCGTTAGAGTAGGTCTCCATCAGCAGGATTGCAGAAACATTATGCTTCCCGAAGGTGTTGGCATAATTAAGCGAAGCGTTAGTCGTAATCTGCGTGTTGCGCGTAAGCCCCTCCGTCAGCGAATTTTCGGATTTTTTACGCGAATCCCAGTTTTCAGCATAGGAAATATTGCCGTCAAGAGTCGTGGGAAGCGTTGCAACCATCGTACGGAAAGGCGTGGAATAAATCTTGGAATAGGTCTGCGAATAGTCATAGGCCACCATGAATTTCGCAGACAAACCCTTCAGGAAAGGAAAATCATACTTAAGCGAAACATTCGACTGAAAATAGAACGTATTGCTTTTTGCATAACCCGACTCCTCGGAAGAAGCAAGCGGACTTACGGTAGCGCTCGAAGTATTGGTCGAAACAGGCAGCCCGTTATAATTTTCGGGCACGTAAGGATGCGCACGCATAGCCTGCTGCGCGATATTGTTCCAATCGGCGGGATCGCCCGAAAATCCGGGACGATTGCTGCGCTGCACACGACCGGCCAGATCCACGGCCATCGTCCAGTTCTTGGCGATCTTGGCTTCGATATTCGAACGGATATTAATACGGTCGAACGAGAAATTCTTCACATTGCCCTCCTGATCGAAGTAACCGATCGAAGTAAAGTACTTGATCCGCTCGTTGCCGCCCGTCACATTGAGGTTGTGCGACTGGTTGTACCCCGTACCGAAAGTCTTTTCATACCAGTTCGTATTGCCCCAGCCGTCGCTCGGATCGCCGTTGAGCATCATGTCGATCTGGCGCTGCGTGAAAATCGGCGTGTCTCCGTCCATTTCACGGGCTTTGTTATACCAATAGGCATACCCCGGACCGTCGAGCATTTCGAGCATTACGGCATTCTGGCTCAAACCGAAAGTGCCGGTGTAGGAGATCTTGGCCGGAGCGGCCTTGCCCCTTTTGGTCGTCACGATAATGACAGCCGAGGCATCCATACCGTAAATCGCAGCCGACGATGCGTCCTTGAGCACCGAAACGCTTTCAATATCATTGGGATCAATCTGGCTGAAATCGCGGGCTACACCGTCCACAATGTACTTTGCGCCGCTGCCTCGCACCAAAATGCTGGCGCCGTCGCTGCCGGGCTGTCCCGACTGCTGCAAGGCCACCACGCCGGCGACACGCCCGCCCAGCATATTCGTCACATTTCCCATCGGCGCCTTGAGCAGTTCCTTGCCGTCGATTTGCGAAACGGCGCCCGTAATGCTCGCGCGTTTCATCGTACCGTAACCGACGACAACGACTTCATCGACTCTGGCAGAGTCTTCCTTGAGAGAAACATCAATGGAGGTAATTCCCCCCCCCCACGGTTTTTCGCTCGGACACCATACCTAAATACTGGAACTCCAATGTGTTGCCAGGTTTAGCAGCGATGGAATACTGACCCTGGAGGTTGGTAATGGCACCCGTATTGGTACCTACGACGATAACAGTTACGCCCATCAGAGGGTGCCCGCTCTCATCCGTAACCGTTCCCGTCACCCGCGTCTGGGCGGAAGCCGCACCGACAACAAGCAATGACATCAGAAGCGCCATGCACTTCCTTGTCAGGGAATTCTTGAAAATAGAGAAGAACTCTTTCATAGAATTACATTTAAGGTTAAGTTTTTAGTTGTTTTATATTGGTTGCAGATCAGTTGCTTCCTTCGGCGATTCCGGCCGCCAGCTCCGACCACCAGCCGCGGTTGATGATATGGACGATATCGAAGATCATCAGTCCGTCGGTGTCGCGGAGCGCCTGCGCCACAGCGCGGGTGAATTGCGCTGCGTCGCCCTCGTACTGCTCGACGTAGATCGAGCCTGTCACGGGAACCACGCCGCAGGTGATTTTCTTCGCCCATTCGGCGCCGCCCTCGATGCAGTACCAGTAATTCTGTTCGTCGGACATTCCCGCTTCGGTACGCTGCCCCACGGCTCCGTTGGCCTTGTCGACTTCGGCTTTGGTAACCAGCGTATAGTAAAGTCCGGTCATATAGATGTCGAGCAGGTCGGCATAACCCGTATTCTTGTATTCGGGCGTCGCCCAATCGAAATAGCGGGCGGGATCGAACTGCTCGCTGGCCCAGTTGACGCCCACGTAATAATAGGTCGGGTACCATGCGCCCGTATAGTCGCCGATCAGCAGCCGGGGATTGATCTCCTTGAGCTGCCTGTGGGCTTCGGTCACGAAGTCCTTGATAACCGATGCGCGCCATTCGATCCACTTGCGGAACAGCGGGCCCTGCGACCAGCTCCACTTGCCGTCGGCATCCTGCGTCCAGCGGAGTATATCACCGGGATAATCGGCGACTTTCGTTCCGGCGTAAGCTTCGAAAAGCTCCTTCGACAGCGGACTGAAATCGGAGGTGATATTGTCGAAACGCACCCGGTCGAAGACGATGCCGTCCACATCGGGATACTTCCCGGCGAACTCCTTCAGAATCGCCAGCTCGTACTCCTGCACTTCGGGATTCGCCGGGTTGAGCATGCCGTTGTAGTTGCTCTTTATTTCGCTGATGGGCACGATTTTACCTTCGGTGTACACCTGCGACTGCCAGTCGGCATGATCGCCGTAGATGATTCCCCGGTCGAAATAGTTGTGACCGCCGGCAAACACGTTGAGCGAACCGTGCACGCGCATGCCCAGCTTGTGCCCCTCCTCGATGAAATAACCCAGCAGATCGTAGTTTTCAGGACGGGTCACACCCTCCCATTCGCCCATGTAAGGCGCTATATCGCTCTTGTAGAGCGTTTCGCCCATGATCGACTTCACGTCGACCACGACATCGGTAAAGCCCATGTCGTGGATTTTGGACACATAGTAACGAATCGAATCGGGATGACTCAAAGTCGCATAATTGGCTTCGCAGTCAAACCACATGTAAAGCGGTTTCGACGGCAGTTTTTCCTGCGCGCAGGAGACGGCAGCAAAGGCTGCCAGCCAGATGAGGAGAAGTTTCTTCATATGATTCTTTATGGATTAGTTCACTTCGGAGATGACGACCGCCGTCGAAATTTTGCGCTCGACGATCACCTCGGCGCTGCCCGTGTCGCTGGGACGGTTGAGCACCTTGCCGTCGCTGCCGACCATGGTCGAAGATCCGCCGCCGTCGAGATTGACCGCATCGACCGCTCCCAGTGCGATCAGCTTGTCGGCCAGCTCCGCCAGCGTAAATCCGGCGCTGCCCCGCATATTGCGCCCGTCGCACACGAGCAGGATCAGTTTGCCGTCCGCTGTGGCGCCGATCGCCGTACGCGGCTGACGCGAAGTCCCGGCGATGCCGCCGCCGTCGAACACCTCTTTCCAATAGTTCTCCACGGCGACGTTCTTCCCCTCCCGGACCAGCATCGGGCCGCCTCCGACCGCCTCCTGCGGAGTCCAGAGCGCCGCGCCGGGCGTCTTCGAAGTCGGCGGCGCGGACATATACGTATTCGTACGTTCGTCGTTGTCGAGTGCGGACGGGAAGGCATAAGGCTTGTTGCCGTCGTCGAGCACGCAGTAAATCCAGTGCGTCTCGAACCCTCCGGACGCCATCTGCCCGAACGAAGATCCGCCGCCGTCGAGATTGACCGCATCGACCGCTCCCAGTGCGATCAGCTTGTCGGCCAGCTCCGCCAGCG
>UROX01000019.1 GCA_900549685.1 uncultured Alistipes sp. | reverse complement strand
GAGTTCCGGATTTCGACTTTTATCCTTATCTTTACCTGCAAACCGTCAATTCTTATGGAACAGGTAAAGAAATACATCGAAGAAAACGGAAAACGTTTTCTGGACGAGCTTTTCGACGTGCTTCGCATTCCGTCGATCAGCGCCGAGAGCAGCCATGCGGCCGATATGGTGCGTTGCGCCGAACATCTTCGCGATGCGCTGGGCGCCGCGGGCGCCGACCGGGCCGAAGTCATGCCCACGGCCGGCAATCCGATTGTCTATGCCGAGAAAATCATTGATCCCGATGCGCCGACCGTACTGGTGTACGGTCATTACGATGTCATGCCGGTCGATCCGCTTTCGCAGTGGGATACTCCGCCTTTCGAACCCGTCGTCCGCGACGGGCGTATCCGTGCCCGGGGAGCCAACGACGACAAGGGGCAGTCGTTCATGCACGTCAAGGCGTTCGAGTCCATGCTGCGGACCGGTACGCTGCCCTGCAACGTGAAGTTCATGCTCGAGGGCGAGGAGGAGATCGGTTCGGGCAGCATTTCGACATGGTGCGGCGAGCTCAGGGAGTTGCTCCGTTCGGATGTGATTCTCGTTTCCGATACGAGTCTGCTGTCGTGGGACGTGCCTTCGATCACCTGCGGTCTGCGCGGTCTGTGCTACGTGGAGGTCGAGGTGACCGGACCCGACAAAGACCTGCACTCGGGGCTGTACGGCGGGGCCGTGGCCAATCCGGTCAATGTGCTCTCGAAGATGATCGCCTCGCTGGTGGACGAGGCGGGACGCGTGACGATCCCCGGATTCTACGACCGGGTACGCGAACTCACGCCTTCAGAGCGGGAAGATTTCGGCAAGGCTCCCTTCTGCGAGGCCGCCTACAAAAAGAGCATCGGCATCGCCGAGGTGCAGGGCGAGCAGGGCTATTCGACGATGGAACGCACCGGCGTGCGGCCGTCGCTCGACGTGAACGGCATCTGGGGCGGCTATACGGGCGAGGGGGCCAAGACAGTCATCCCGTCCAAGGCTTTCGCCAAGATTTCGATGCGGCTGGTGCCCGATCAGGACTACCGCGAGATCGGCGAGTTGTTCGCCGCGCATTTCCGGTCCATCGCCCCGCGCAGCGTCCGGGTGGACGTGCGGGTGCTGCACGGCGGGTATCCCTATGTCTGCCCGACCGATCTGCCTGCCTACCGGGCCGCTGCGAAAGCCGTGGAGAAGACTTTCGGCCGCCGACCGCTGCCTTATTATTCGGGCGGAAGCATCCCTATTATCAGTACGTTCGAGAAACAGCTGGGTGTCAAATCCGTGTTGTTGGGATTCGGTCTGGACGAAGACGCCATCCACTCGCCGAACGAAAGTTATGCGCTGGAGAATTTCTATCGCGGGATAGAGACCATCGCATGGTTCTACCGTTATTTCGCCGGAGGGGAAGAGTAGGGGCATACGGAGGCGCGGTTTTCCGCTGGCGTCTCCTGTACGGTCCCGGGATTTTCGGAATCCCGATTTTCGAGTTCGGCCGCCGGTCTCCGCGGTATGTCCGTCCGGGGACGGAACAGATACCGGAAACATGCCGGATCGCGGTAGTTTTATGTCGGTCCGGCGGCCGGTCATACGATTTGAGAAACCAATATCAGAACGATGAAAAAATTTTTTCTCGCCTTTTTGCTGGCGCTCTGTGCATGGAGCGCTCCGGCACAGAAAACCGAACCGCTCGTGCTCGAGGACAGCGCCTCGTGGTGCATGGTGCTGTTGCCCGATCCGCAGAGTTACATCAAATTCGACTACAACCAGCCCGTGTTCGAGTTGATGCAGCAATGGATCAGGTATAACCGCGACCGGCTCAACATCCGTCTGGTGCTCTGCACGGGCGATCTGGTGGAACAGAACAACCGGATGAGTGCTCCGGACGGCATCAACGGCAACCAGACTTCCACGCAGCAGTGGCAGGCTGTCTCCCGGGCTTTCGGCATCATCGACGATGCGCTTCCTTATATTCTCTGCACAGGCAATCATGACCACGGTTACGAGCGTGCCGAGAACCGTTACAGTCAGTTGAACTCCTATTTTCCGCCCGACAGACATGCGCTGTATGCCCGGCTGCTGAAAGGAATGTTCAAGAACGATTCGGGCGTCGAGACACTCGAGAACGCGTGGTATGAATTCGAAGCGCCGACCGGCGAGAAGTACCTGATCGTGTCGCTGGAATTCGATGCCCGCCGTGCCGTCGTGGAGGCCGCGAAGGAACTCGTGGCCCGTCCCGAATACGCCGGTCATCGGGTCGTTTTTCTGACGCACGCTTACATGCGTTCCATGACCAGCGGCAACAAACGCCTTGTCAAAAACAATTACGGCATCACGGACAAGACGTGCGGCGAGGCGCTGTGGCGCGACCTCATCGAACCTTGTCCCCAGGCGTCGATGGTCTTCTGCGGACACGTCGTGGGCGATATGAGCCACCAGGGCCATGTCGGATTCCGGACGGATCGCAACGCGGCGGGACGTCCCGTCCACCAGATGGAGTTCAACGCACAGGCCGAAGGGGGCGGATGGCACGGCAACGGCGGCGACGGCTGGCTTCGGGTGCTGGAATTCAAACCCGACGGCAAGACCGTGACCGTCCATACGTTCTCCCCGCTGTTCGGCATATCGCCCTCCACGGCCGATCTCTCGATCCGCAAGGAACCTTACGACTACTTTTCTTTTGAGCTGGACTGATTCCGCTGTCCGCAGCGGTGCTTCTCTCGGGCCTGCCGCAAAGCGGGCACGGTGCTCCTACATTGGTCCGAACGAACGGTTCCCGCTGCGGAGCGGCAGCCGGACGGAGGCTCCCGCAAGGGACCGAAGAGGCGGGTCTGAGGCTGGAGCAGCTGTCGGATCGGCCCGTTCCGGATAACGGATAAAGTCGGCAGGAGCAGGAGCCGCTGCTTTCGTTCGGATGTGCCGGGGCGCATGCAAAACGGGGCGCTATCTCCCCTGCGACAAATACGGAACGATCCGCGTGTCGGTGAATATTCCCCAGCCGGCCGCCGATTTTCTCCGTCCGGAAAATCATCCGGCAATGCTCTCCCTATCCGGATAAGAGACTGTCCGATAGGTTCGGTTTAAACGATTTCACCCCTGTCAGAATTCGTTCTGACAGGGGTGATTCGGTTTCGGAAACTTGTCCGACAGCTTTTTTACGGATACGGAGAGGATTCTCCGCTTCGTCCGTCGGAGTAGGACTACTTGCCGATCAGCTCGACGCTGCGGCGGATGAATTCGGTCAGGTTTTCGCCCTTGAGCATTCCGTTGGCCAGCAGGGCCAGATCGACCACCTGTCGCACCAGCTTGTTTTCCCTGCCGATTTCTTTCAGACGGTTCGTCCGTTCTTCGCGCAGTGCGGCCGCCTTTTCGTCCAGCTCCGTGCGCATTTTCTTTTCGTCTTCGGTCAGCTCGTCCTCCTTCTTGGCTTTGAGCACTTCCGCGAGGTTGTTCTTTTCGGTTTCGGCCGCATCGATTTTTTCGTTCACCGTCGCGAGCGAATCGCCGTAGCTCTTTTCGACTTCACCGAGGATTTCGGCCACCAGCGGGTGGTTGCCATTGACCACCGCGTTGAAGCTGTCGGGCATCTGGCCGTAGAACTGCATGCCCGCACCGCCCATCGCAGCCATGTCTTTCATGCGGCGCATGAATTCGTTCTGCGTGATGACTACCGGAGACGTCTGTTCGGACATCGGAGCGAAAGAGACCGTATAGTGCGCCTTTTCGCCGGTGGGCAGCTGCGACTCGAAAACCGGACGCAGCAGGTCCTGTTGTACGGTACTGAGCGCCATTTTGAGTTCTTCGTCTTTCTCGATCAGGCGATCCACGACGTCGGCGTCCACACGGACGAAGCGCGTTCCCTGATGTTTGTTCTCGAACCAGCCGATGAAGTGGCCGTCGAGCTGTCCGTCCATCGAGAGTACGTCGTATCCCTTGGCTTTGGCCGCCTCGACGAAGGCGTTCTGGCCCACGGCGTCGGTCGTATAGAGATAGATCACGTTGCCGTGGCGGTCGGTCTGGTTCTCCTTGACCTGCGCCGCGTATTCGTCGAGCGTGAAATATTTGCCCTCGATGTTTTTGAGCAGCGTGAAACCGGCCGCTTTTTCGGCGAATTTCTCGTCGGTGACGATACCGTACTGGATGAAGATTTTCAGGTCGTCCCATTTGGTCTGGAACTCTTCGCGGTGCTGCGTGAAAAGCTCGTTCAGGCGGTCGGCCACCTTGCGGGTGATGTAACCCGAAATCTTCTTGACGTTCGAGTCGCTTTGCAGATAGCTTCTCGACACGTTGAGCGGAATATCCGGCGAGTCGATCACGCCGTGCAGCAGCGTGAGGAATTCCGGTACGATCCCTTCCACCGAGTCGGTGACGAACACCTGGTTCGAGTAGAGCTGTATCTTGTTTTTCTGGATCTCGAAGTTGTTGCGGATTTTCGGAAAGTAGAGAATACCCGTCAGGTTGAATGGATAGTCGATGTTCAGATGGATATGGAACAGCGGGTCCTCGGCCATGGGGTAGAGCGTCCGGTAGAATTCCATATACTCTTCCAGCGTGATGTCGGTCGGTTTCTTGGTCCAGAGCGGGTCGGTGGCGTTGATGATGTCGTCCTGGTCCGTATCGACGTACTTGCCGTCTTTCCATTCCTGTTTCTTGCCGAAGGCGATGGGCACGGGCAGGAAGCTGCAATACTTTTTCAGAATGCCCCGGATGCGGTCCTTGTCGGCGAACTCCTTGCTCTCCTCGCTCAGGTGGAGAACGATGTCGGTTCCGCGGCCGCGTTCGGTCGCAGCTTCTTCCATCGTATATTCGGGCGACCCGTCGCAGCTCCAGTGCATCGTCACGGCTCCTTCGCGGAACGAGCGGGTGATGATTTCCACCTTGTCGGACACCATGAAGGCCGAGTAGAACCCGAGACCGAAGTGTCCGATGATGGACTGATTCTTATATTTTTCGAGAAATTCTTCGGCTCCCGAGAATGCGATCTGGTTGATGTAGCGGTCGATTTCTTCGGCCGTCATTCCGATACCCGCGTCGGAGACGGTCAGCGTTTTCTTTTCCGTGTCGAGCGATACCCGGACCGTCGTGTCGCCCATCTCGCCCTTGAACTCGCCCGTCGAGGCATAGGTCCGGAGTTTCTGCGTCGCATCCACCGCGTTGGACACCAGTTCGCGCAAAAAGATTTCGTGATCCGAATAGAGAAATTTCTTGATTACAGGGAAAATATTCTCGGTCGTTACGCCGATTTTGCCGTTTTGCATAGTTTGTATGGTTTAGATATTGTCGTAATCGGTTTCCGATGCCATCTTCAATTAGTATGCCACCTCTCTTTGCGTGACATTTTGACAGAAATACTCCGTCCCGGTCCTGCCAGAACAACCGTTCGTGGGTTTCGGGACTGACATTTCCTGAACGGAGCGAAGGTCTGGTCTCGTTCTGTTCCGAAATTTCGGGCGCGACGATTTCCCGGATTACGAAAATTTCCATATCTTTACTTTGAAATCCTTATTATTTATCGCTTTTCCCGGCGAGCGCCCGGACGGAACGTTCTTCGGAAAAGCGGCGGGAAAGGCGGACCCGTGAAATTTCGCCGGCAAATTAAATCACCCGACTTATATGAACACGTTATCGAACCGCGTCGTCTCCTCCGAGGAGCGGCGCCCCTGTCCCGACGACAGGAATCTCCGCGACTTCTATCTCGAACTGGCCCGCAGGACCTGCCTGCCTCCGGGCGACCCGGGCAATCAGACCGCATGGCTGTGGAGGCTCTACACCGATACGCGCAAGACGCTCAGGCTGTTCACCATGCTCGACACGCATACGGCATCCGATCATCTGACGCCCGTCCAACACGCGTGCAGCTACTATCTGGTCCGTCACAACGTGCCGATGCAGGAACGTCTCCGGGTCATCGATACGCTCTCGGACTGGTCCTCGCTCTCGGTGAATCTGACGGGCCAGCGCTCCGCCATCGTCCGTCTCAAAGAAGATTGCATCCGGCGGCTCCGTGATCTCAAAGAACTGCTCGGGGCACACGATATCCCGGCTAAGGAGCCGGTAAACGAAGCCTGATCCGCACTGTCCCGGCCGGAACGGTGGCCGTCGAAGGCGCGAGTGCGGTTTCCTTTCCGGGCGCTTTTGTTCCCGTTGCAAGATGAATCTCGGTTCGGATGCCGATACGAGGCTGTCTACCAGTCCTGTTTTAACGATTTCACCCCTGTCGGAATCCGTCCGACAGGGGTGATTTTCTGTTTCCGGAGAATTTTTCGGGTAGTCCCGTTCGTTTCTCCCGGGCGGATCGGCGCCGGGATTGTGCGGATCGGGCTATTGCTGCGGGAAATAGGGCGCCAGCAGATCGAGAAACCACTGCGGCGCACGACAGGCTTTGCGCGAGTCGCTGCGCATGAAAGCCAGCGAGACCGAACCTGTGTTGATCCTGTCGCCGTTCTCGCGGAAAATCTCGTAATCGAACCGCAGCCGGACTTTCGGCATTTCGGCCAGCGTCACGCGCACCGTAAGCAGATCGTCGTCATAGGCCGGCGACAGATAGCGGCTCTGTACGTCGAGCACGGGCAGCATGATGCCCCGTTGCTCCATCTCTTGGTACGTCGTGCCGAATTCGCGCAACATTTCGGTCCGCGCCACCTCGTAGAAGCGCACGTAATTGGAATGATGCACGATGCCCATACAGTCGGTCTCGTAATATCGGACCCGGATTTTCACGTCCCTCGTAATCATAATTCTTTTGCCGATACGGCGAGAGCACCTCTCGCGGTGCTCTCGCCATGGTAAAACGTTCGGAAACGAACCTCTCTTATTCGCCTCTGCTGTAATTGGGCGCTTCGCGCGTGATGCTCACGTCGTGCGGATGGCTCTCCTGCATGCCCGAGTTGGTGATGCGGATAAAGCGGGCTTTCTTGAGCGTTTCGATATCCTTGGCTCCGCAGTATCCCATACCGGCTCTGAGACCTCCGATCATCTGGTAGACCACTTCGGCCAGCGTGCCTTTGTAGGGTACGCGGGCGGCGATGCCTTCGGGGACCAGTTTCTTGACGTCGTCTTCGGTATCTTGGAAATACCGGTCTTTCGATCCCTGCTGCATGGCTTCGAGCGAACCCATGCCGCGGTATGACTTGAACTTACGGCCGTTGTAGATGATGGTTTCGCCGGGCGATTCTTCTACGCCAGCCAGCAGCGATCCGGCCATCACGGCGTCGGCACCGGCGGCCAGCGCCTTGACGATGTCGCCCGAGTAGCGCAGACCTCCGTCGGCGATGACGGGTACGCCCGAACCGGCGATCGCTTTCGATACGTCGTAAATGGCGGACAGTTGCGGTACGCCCACACCGGCGATCACACGGGTCGTACAGATCGAACCCGGACCGATACCGACCTTCACGCCGTCGGCTCCGGCATCGACCAGCATGCGGGCGGCGTCGCCCGTAGCGATGTTGCCGACCACGACGTCCAGATCGGGATATTCTTTCTTGACCCGTTTGAGCATGTCGATCACGCCTTTGGAGTGACCGTGCGCCGTGTCGATGGCTATGGCATCGACCTGAGCCTCGTACAGCGCGGCCACGCGTTCCATCGTGTTGAACGTGACGCCCACGCCGGCTGCCACTCTCAGACGGCCCTTGGCGTCTTTGGCGGCATTGGGGTTGGCCTGTACCTTGGTGATGTCCTTATAGGTGAGCAGGCCGACCAGACGTCCCCGGTCGTCCACTACGGGCAGTTTCTCGATCTTGTTCTGGAGCAGGATGTCCGAAGCGGTCTGGAGGTCGGGATTGTGCGTGGTGATGAGGTTGTCTTTGGTCATGACCTCCTCGATGGGACGCGACATGTTGCGCTGGAAACGCAGGTCGCGGTTGGTCACGATCCCGATGAGGATGCCTTCCGCGGTCACGACGGGAATGCCGCCGATGCGGTTCTCCTTCATCAGCTGGAGCGCGTCGCCCACCGTATTGTCCTTGCCGATGGTGATCGGATCGTAGATCATGCCGTTCTCGGCGCGCTTCACCTTGCGGACCTGCGCGGCCTGTTCGGCAATCGACATGTTCTTGTGAATCACTCCGATCCCCCCGGTGCGGGCCATAGCGATCGCCATAGCCGCCTCGGTCACGGTATCCATCGCGGCGGATACGACAGGCGTATGGAGCTGAACGTTGCGAGAAAAACGGGTGGCGGTACTCACTTCGCGCGGAAGCACTTCCGAATAAGCCGGAATGAGAAGCACATCGTCGAAAGTCAAACCTTCGGTCTGGATTTTATCTTTCAGAAACGGCATGATTAGGTATATTTAAATTTGTGCAAAATTAGTAAATATCCGGCAAATTTCATCACGGGGCCGGTTCTTTTTATATAAATTCGACAACAAGGTCGCTTCCCGGGAATCTGTCTTTCCCCGACAGGCGTACGCGACGTCCGGCTGCGATCTCCAGTTCGAAACGTCCCGACCCGTCCTGCGATCCGACTGTCACCGCATACCGGCCCGGCGGCGGCAGCAGCTTGCAGGGATCGATCCCTTCGATCCGGCCCGACGCATCGGCCCGGCCGGTCAGCCGATAGGGGGCGCCCAACCGGAGTGCGGCTTCGTCCATGCGTCCTTCGGAGACCAGACGGCGCACGACCGTGGAGCTGACATCGTGTCCGGAGGCCTGCCGGCACGGCATTTTCTCCAGCGTGAATCCCAGACTCCGGCTCGCCTCCGACAGCGCGGCGTAATCGCCCTCCTTGTCGCGTCCCATGCGGTGGTCGTACCCTGCCAGCAGCGTGTCCATGCCCAGGCGGCCGACCAGATAGCGGGCGACGAACTCACTCGAGGAAATGCGGCTGAACTCGGGCGTGAACCGCACGACGACGACGGCATCCGCTCCGGCGGATTCCAGCAGCGCCAGCTTTTCGGGCAGCGTACTGAGCAGAGGCACGGGACCGCCGCCCAGCACCGCACGGGGATGGGGGTCGAACGTCACGACCGTGCTCTCGCCGCCCCGTTCCGCAGCGAGGACGCCCATACGGTCCAATATGGCTCTGTGGCCGACATGTACGCCGTCGAAAGAACCGACCGTCACGACCGGACGGCGGAGCGCTCCCGGATCGGGAAAACCGTAGAAGACTCGCATTTTTTCTTGTTTGGCTCCCATGGGTTTCAGTTAGACGAATCGGTATTCTCCTCGGCCTCCTTGACGAAATAGGCGACCTTCTCGAGCAACGTGGTGATGTCGTAGTTCTCGACGAAAATGCCGCGGGGAAAATTGAGCGGCATCGACGTGAAGTTGAGCACGCCCTTGATGCCCGCATTGATGATCGGGACGACCAGTTCCGAGGCGATGGAGGTGGGCGAGCTGAGGATCACGATCTTGATCTCGTGCCGCAGGGCGGCTTCCTCGAAAGCGGCCATGTCGTGGCACGGAATGCCGTCGATCGTGTGTCCGACCTTGGCCGGATCGACGTCGAAAGCGGCCACGATGCGCAGCCGCGAGGTCCTGCCGTTGAAGTATTTGGTCAGCGCCTGTCCCAGATTTCCCATGCCGATCACCCCGACGTTCACTTCGCCCGGCGCATCGAGAATACGCCCGATGAACTCGATGAGCACATCGACGTCGTAGCCTTTTTTCGTATCGCTCGAAAATCCGATCAGCATCAGATCGCGGCGCACCTGCACGGCCGTGATGCCGTGGATACCGGCCAGCACGTGCGAGAAGATGTGGCTGATCCCCCGTTCGCGGCAGGCCAGCAGCGTGCGACGGTATTCGCTCAGGCGTTCGATCGTTTTTTCGGGAATGTTCATCGGCATGTCCGTGCGGGGCTTTTCCTGCAAAGATAACGTTTTTCGTCGGGAAACGATACGCTCCGGCCCCGGGCCGTTATGCCCTTCGCGTCAAAATCGCTATCTTTGCCTCGTAAAAACAAAGAAAACGATTATGATCGAAGGAGTAATTTTCGACATGGACGGTGTGCTGGTATTCAACCGCGACGCCCATATCGAGGCATTCGAAATCATCTGCCGGAAATACGGCGTCCCGTTCGACCGGGAAAAATTCATGCCCTCGTTCGGCATGACCAATGACCTGATCCTCGAAAGACTGATGCCCGAAGTGATCGCCCGCACGGACTGGCAGGAGATCGCCCGCGAAAAAGAAGATATATACCGCGAAATCTTCGAACGCACGATCGCTCCGGCCCCGGGACTTGTTGCGTTCCTGCACGGCCTCCGGGCTGCGGGGTTCAAGACCGCCGTCGGCTCGTCGGGCAATACGCCCAATGTCGAGTTCGTGCTCAATCGCTGCGGCATCGCCGACTGCTTCGACGCCATTGCCAACGGCGACATGATCTCGCGCGGCAAACCCGACCCGGAAGTGTATCTGCTCGCGGCGAGCAAGCTGGGACTCGATCCGGCGCACTGCCTTGTGGCCGAAGACGCTCCGGTGGGCATCCGTGCGGCCCGCAGCGCCGGCATGAAGGTCGTGGCCGTCGCCTCGACGTTCCGCAGGCAGGATCTCGACGATTACGATCTGTTGATCGACGATTTCACGCAGATCACGCCCGAAGACGTCCGCAACCTCCGCGCATAGTTTCCCTGACCCTGCAAACGATAGCGGGCCTGCTTCCATGAGCAGGCCCGCTTTTTTGGTGGCCTTACCGTCCGTTCCGGACGGCGGTGCGCCTCGGAATGTTCCGGCGGTTCCGTCTTACGGAAATGCCGGAAGACATTGTGTCGTGGCTAAGACTTCGGGTGTTCCCGGGGGCGCGACCTGTTTTTCTACTTCGGCCGCATGTCGCTCGCGGGCCGCAGATCGCTTATTCGGATCGATCTCCTTGAAAGCGGACGGTGCGGCGGAAGCGACGAGGGCGGTGCACAGGAGTCCGGTCGCGTTATCCCGGTTCTCCGCGACACGAAAGATAAGAAAGCGTTTTCCCGGAAGAGGCCGGACCTACGGCCGGAGCGTCTGGTCTCCGCCGGTTTCTTTCGCACGGCGGTCCTGCACTTTGGTCGTGATGTAGGCCGTGAAGATCGGGAACAGCATCATACCGGCGGCGGCGAGCACGATGGTCAGCACTTTGCCGGTGGCCGTTTTGGCGAATACGTTGGCACCCACTGTCGTTACGTTCAGAAAAGCCCACCAGAGCGAGTTGCCGAACGAGTCTACGGCCGGATTGACCGGTTTTTCGAGTGTATAGAATACCAGACTGGTAAAGTAGGTCAGCGCGAAGATCATCAGCACGTAAGACACCATGAGGCTCGTAACCCGGCTGCGTGTGGTCCAGCCGACCACGATGGCCAGTCCGTAACCGCCCCGGACGAGCGGGACCATCCGCAGCCAGTAATAGAGCTCCTGCGAGACGTGCAGGTCGAACCAGTTCACGATATTCAGATAGGGGATCGACACGAGTAGGAACAGAAAATTGGTCAGCACGAAGCGGCCCTTGCGGGGACTCATCCGAAGCCGATAGAAGAAATCGGCGAGGAAAATCATGCAGACCCAGAACTGTACCTGCATGTAGAGTCCGGAATACCGGCCCGGATCGCAAAATACCTCCAGCGAGAGGCTCAGAATGATCACGATGCTGCCGAGCAACACCAGCACGTTGAGTATGTTCCGGATATCCGTCCGTCCGGAGAGAGAGGACGGTGCTCCGGCCGGATGGATGTCCGGTCCCGAGGTGTAATGTTCCATAGACGAGAAGATTTGGTTTGAGAAAAACCTGTCTGCAAAAAAAATGCCCCGGAGCGATCTCCGGGGCGAATATATCGGGAACGGCGTTTTTTCTACGCCGGGACGTGCCGCGTCAGTCCCATCCGAAAGCGTAGGCTATCCGCAGGAAGAAGTTGCGCGGCATGGCGATTCCGGAATTGAAATTGACTACCGCGGGACGATAGTCGAAAATGTTGTCTACGCCCAGCATGACCGATACGCCGCAGGACAGCGAAGCCTCGGCCGCCGCATTGCAGACGGCGTAGCCGTCGTGACGGGACGAGTAGTTGCCCGTCCAATATTTCTTGGGAATCGGGCTGCCACCGGACATGTCGAGCACGGGCATGAAATCCTCGTAGTTTTTCGGTCCCACGTAGCGGATCGTCGCATTGACGGCCACCGGCAGGCGGCGTATGTCGAAAGCGTAATCGATGCGGAACGCAGCCGTGTGCGGGCTGGTGTAGATATATTGCGTCGAGCTTTCGGGCGCGTCGTCGGACTGGTAGACATAATTGTAATCGGCCCGGAGCGACAATCCCTTGGCGGGCCGGTAACCGGCCGTCAGTTCGAGTCCTCCGTATTCGCTCCGGTGGACGTTCTCGTACTGGAGAATCGTCGTAATGCCTTCCAGATGGCCCCGGACGTCGATCTTGTTGCGGAAATAGCTGTTGTAGACCGTGGCCGCCGCATCGAACCGGGGGCGTGCGTACTCGGCCGTGAACGAAATGTAGTGGTTGCTCTCGCTGTGCAGCTTGTCGTTGCCCCGGATGACGGACGTCTGTCCGGGGATGGGAACGGTGAACTCCATGTACATCTCCTTGAGTGAGGGTGTGCGGTAGCCGTTCGAGTAGTTGGCCCGCAGCGAAAAGTCGCGGAACGCATACATGGCCGACAGGCTGGGCGTGACGCTCCATCCGAAACGGTTGTTGTAATTGCCCCGGATGCCGGCCACGAAACTCAGCGGCCGGCCGCTGCATATCTCGTCCTGTACGTACAGCGATCCGGTGTTCATGCTTTTGCGGTCTCCGTATCCCAGCGGATTGAGGTCGAAACGCAGCTGCTCATTGATCATTTCCAGCCCGGTGGTCAGACGGTTGTAACGTCCGGCCTCGAGCGTCCAGAGCAGACGGGGGATGTTGTAGGTGTGCCGCTGTTTGGGTACGCTCGCATGCGAAAGGCTGTCCTGACGGCGGAAATACTCGTCGCGGTAGAACGACAGATAGATTTTGTTGCGCTCGTTGGGCGAGTGCTCCATCTGGGCTTTGACGTTGTATCCCTCGTAGGATTCGTAGGTCCACGGCTTCGAATTGTTCGACAGCGGGTTATCGTCGAGAATGCTGCCGTTGAAATCGTAACGCTTCTTGCCGAAGTAGCTTCCCGAAAGTTGGAAGGCGAACTTCTCGGAGAGTTCGTAATCGAAACGCTGGCTGATATTCAGGTCGCTCCATCCGCTGACGCTCAGTCCCCGGCTGTCGGGTCCCACGCTGATCGTCGTGTCGGTCACTGTCCGTCCGACGACGAAATGCGGCATGCCGGTCGAAGGATCCATTTCCGGACGGGGACCGTTCATCTTGGGCCGCATCATGTGCAGTTCGCCGTAGTGACGGACCTCGTCGCGCGTCCCGACCAGTCTGAAAGCGTCGCTCATGCGGTAGGCCGCTGCGGTCCGGGACTTGAATTTCCCGAGGTTCACGCCCAGCGACAGGTCCGCGTTGAGGTTGGGCAGGTCGAGCCGGTTGCGGTACGTGCGCGAGTCTGAAGCCGTGGCCTTGCCGGCCAGCGAGTCGCTGCCGTTGCGCTGGAAGGGCGTTCCGTAGCGGACCGAGGCGCCTACTTCCACCTTTTTGCGGGGTTCGCGGGTGATGATGTTGATGACGGCCCCCATCGCATTGGAGCCATAGAGCACCGACGAGGCACCGCGCACCACTTCGATACGGGCGACGCTCGACAGCGGAATACGGCTGAAATCGATGTTGCCGTAGGTCTCTCCCGCCATGCGTTCTCCGTCGAGCAGAAAAAGCACGTAACGCGAATCGAGTCCCTGGAACGAAAGCGAGGTCCCGTACCCGGCCTGATGGAATTCGATGCCGGCCAGTTCGCGTTCCAGCGCCTGCTGCAACGTGACGGCTCCGCTGCGTTCGATGTCGCGGGCGGAAATCACGCGGGTGATGACCGGGGTTCTTTTCAGGGGCAGAGGCGTCCGTGTGGCCGTCACCACCACTTCGTCCATACCGTAGGCGAGGCTGTCGCCGGAGGGAACGGGCTCGGAGGGCGTGCCCGTCGCCGTAAAGGCGATCGCCCAGCACAGCAAGCCGCCGATCGTCCGTTTTGTTTTCGTCATAATCGTTTCCGTTTGAACGGGTGCAAATCTACGCTTTTTTTATCACATTAACAGCACGGTGCTTCATTGGAAACGAACGATAAAGCGATCGTCTTCCCGACCGTATGCCGAGCGGCCGTTTTTCCCGGTACGACCGTCGTCCGGAAGAGAGCGTGTTTCGTGTCGCACGGCTTGCGTTGCCGCACCGGATAGTGGTCGGTAAAGAGACGGATAGGGCGGTTCCGGCATTCGGACGAGATCGGGGAAACGACTCGGCGGAGATGCCGGAAACCGGTCTGCGGACGGAGGCGTATCGACTCCGTACTACGATCCTGCGATGGGGCGCAGGAAAAGCGCCGGGACCGTTTTCCCGAACCGTTCCGGGCGGGGGAAGGGCCGTTTCGGACAGTCAGGCCTGTCTGCGGCGGCCGGATCTGAAAATCTTCGGTCCGGAGCACAGACCGGCAGGACTATGACCGTTCTCGCATAAAATGAAAGGACACCGCCTTTTTCATGCGATGTCCCTTGTGAATTCCGCGAATGCGGTTATGTCGTCCCGAATTGTGTTTCGGCCTTCGGCGCCGCCATCTCGCTCCCGGGTGGCCGCTTGGGGTCCTCGCTTTGGCGGGCGCTCCGGATACGCGGTCCGATTGCGGAGCGTGCCGGCCGAAATCGGAATGTAGCCCGGTCCGTCGAAGCATCATACGGTCGCCTTCGGAGGCAGGTGCGGGAGATGTTCGGTCCCTGTGTCGGATCACCGGCCAGAAACGCCCGCTCCGACCGAAACATCGACGGCTCCCTGACCGCCGAAATCCATTTCGCCGCTGAACATGATGTTCTGCCGGTTTTTCGGATAAATGTTTATCGTCGCCGAACCGTTGGGGTAGATCTCGATGCGGATGGAGTACCGTTCCTCACGGGTTTCGGTCGAGAACGTGACGATTGAAATGCCCTTGCGTCCTTCCTGTACGCGATAGTCCTGCAACGGAGTGTCGAAGAAGTGAAGCCCTTCGTCCCGCATCAGCGGGTAGGAGTACAGCCGTCCGATGTAGGGAAGCTGCGAGCGCACCACATCGTCCCGCACGGAGAGGTAGGCGGCCGAATTGAGCGCATAGCTTTTGCCCCGGCTGGGGAACACCCTGTCGGTCCGGATCACGAAATTACGGTCTTCGATCGCCTTGCGGACCGCTTCGGCGCGGGCGGCTTCGACACGGGCCTTTTCCGCCTGTTTCTGTGCTTTGATTTCGGCCCTGGTCTGAGCCGAAACGGACGGACCCGTCGCCAGCATCGCCAGCGACAGAATCCCGAAAATTATCGTCCTTTTCATCTTGTGCGAATAAGTTTCGACCGCCGGAGCGGTCATCGTTCCATGAATATCTCTCGGAGTGCGGTCCGTATACTGCTGCAACGTACTGGCCTGCGTTCGGTCTCCCTTTCTTCCTCGCCGTCGCCGAGTTCGTCCCGGCGGCGCTTGGGACGATGTTCGGAAAACACAGGTCCGGTTTCGCTGCGATACGTCGTACGGTCGCATCCGGGTACATAACGTTTTCTATCTCTCTTTTATTTCTTTTCCCGATTTCGTGGCATGACCGGAGCGTCGCTTTTGCCGGACGGGACCGGATAGGGTGTTCCGCACGGCAAAGTTTCGAAAAAAGAGTATCAAAAACCGTTCCGCATCCGGACTTTCCGACGGTCGGATCCGCTTTCCCCGGAACGATTTCCGGTTCAGTCGTCGTCCTGCATATCGGAAAGATAGCGGGTGTAGAGGTTGTGTGCGATCCCGTCGGCGATCCCGATCGAGGGGACGTAGATCGACTCGGCGCCGAGCCGGCCGGCGATGTCGAGAAAGATTTCCGAGGCGGGAATAATCACGTCCGCCCGGTCGGGGTTGAGACCGAATTCCTCCATGCGCTGTTCGACGGTCTTGTCTTTCAGTTTCTCGTAGATGCCGCGCAGACTCTCTACGGAGAGTTCGCCCGGACCGGCGCCTTCGCCCATACGGAGCAGCTTGTTGATGTTGCCGCCCGAACCGATGATCTTCAGGCCCGGATAGCGGAGCGCAAGCTCGTCGAGGTCGCGCTCCATCTTTTCGAAAGCGGACGCCTCGACCTTGCCCTTCAGCAGGCGTACCGTCCCGATGTCGTAGGAATGGGAGTCGGCCAGTTCTCCGCCGGCGATCAGGCTGATCTCGGTGCTGCCTCCGCCCACGTCCACGTAGATGTAATGCCCTTTGCGGTCGAACACATCGGCGATGTGGCTGTCGTAGACGATGCGTGCCTCTTCGATGCCGTCGATGATTTCCAGCCGGATGCCGGTCTTGTTGTGGATATCGCGGGCGATGCGCTCTCCGTTCGAGGCGTCCCTCATCGCCGAGGTGGCGCAGGCCCGGTAGGTCGTCACGTCGTAGACTTTCATCAGCAGTCGGAACGCTTTGATCGTCCGCAGCAGCCGTTTTTCCTTCGATGCCGAGACGGCTCCGCGTTCGAAAACCTCCTCGCCCAGCCTCAGCGGTATGCGGACCAGCAGGGCTTTGCTCATTTCGGAGGGAGGGGCGCCCACCGCGACGCTCTTTATGAGCAGACGCACGGCGTTCGATCCGATGTCGATCGCGGCGAAATTCAGTTTTTTGTTTACCATAGGACTATTTCGAAAAAATCATTGATTCTGTTGCTGTCCCGCCTCCTGCGAACGGTAGTGTGCGTACAGTTCCCGTTGCGAGCGGAATTCGGGTTTTCCGTCCCGGACCATCTCGTTGCGCCCGCTGCCGTCCACGATCCGTGCGGCCGCATTGTCGCGCAGTCCGTACTCGACGATACGGCGCAGCTCGGCACGGATGGACGGATCGTATACCGGGATATAGACCTCGATGCGGCGGTCGAGGTTGCGTGTCATCCAGTCGGCCGAACCGACATAATACCGCTCGTCGCCCCCGTTGCCGAAAATCAGGATGCGCGAGTGTTCCAGATAACGGTCGATGATGCCCCGTATCCGGATGCGGTCTTCCCGTCCCTCGGTCACCAGCGAGCAGTTGCCGCGTACGAGCAGATCCAGCCGGACGCCGGCGTCTGCCGCCTCGTAAAGCCGTCCGATGAGCCGCATGTCGGTCACATGATTGATTTTCCCCATCACGTAGGCTTCCCGGCCTTCCCGGGCATGCCGGATTTCGTCGGCCAGCATCGCATAGAGCCTGCGCCGCATCGCGAGCGGGGAGACGATCAGCCGTTCGAAGGCGAAAGGCCGGTAGGGCTGGCGGAGAAAGGCGAATATGCGGTCCACTTCCCTCGTGATGTCGGGGTTCGCCGTAAAGAGGGTGATGTCGGTATAGCTGCGGGCATTGCCTTCGTGGAAGTTGCCCGTGCTCACGCAGGCGATGTTGCCCCGTGTCGAGGCGATGTGCGTGAGTTTGCCGTGCACTTTGAGACCTTCCACGCCGAAGAGCACCTGGATGCCGGCGTCTTGCATTTTCTTGGCCCAGTCGATGTTCGAGGCCTCGTCGAAACGGGCCATCAGTTCTACCGTCACGGTCACTTTTTTGCCGTGCCGCGCCGCGCAGATGAGCGCTTTGACCACCTGCGAGTTGCGGGCCAGCCGGTAGACGGTCGTCTGGATGGCCTGCACGTCCCGGCTCAACGCGGCTTCGCGCAGTACCCGGATGTAGTTCGAGAAACCGTGGTAAGGGTAGTGCAGGAAGCGGTCCCTCTGCCGGATGCTCTCCAGCACGCTCGCGGACGTGTCGAACCCCGGTGCGGATACCGGAGCGCATGCGGGGAACTTCAGATCGGCCCGGCCGCAGTCCGGGAAACGCATCAGGTCCTTCATGTTATGGTACCTCGAGCCGCCCACGCAGGAGTCGTAACGGTCGATTGCGAACTTCCGCTTGAAGTAGCGGAGCATATCTTCGGGCATATCCCTGTCGTAGACGAAGCGGACGGGAGCGCCCTTGCGGCGGTTGCGTACGCCGCGGGCCACCTTCTCGACGAGACCTTCGTCGATGTCGCTGTCCAGTTCCAGCTCGGCGTCGCGGGTGAACTTGATCGTATAGGCCTCGAACGCATCGTAACCGAGTCCGGAAAAAATGAACGGCAGGCAGAACCGGATCACGTCGTCGAGAAGGACGATGCAGGTGTCCGCTCCGTCGGGCGGTAGCACGACGAAACGTCCGAAATCGCGGACGGGCAGTTCGATGAGGGCGAAATCCCGTTCCGGCGGCCGGTCGTCGGAATGGCGGGTCATGGCCACCGCCAGATAGATGCTCGAATCGGTCGGTTCGCCCAGACGGGCGCCCCGGGTCACGATGAGCGGATAGGCGGCGCTGTCCAGATCGGTGCGGTACATCGTCCGGACGTAACGGGCCTGTTCTTCGGAGAGCTGTCGCTCGTCGAGCAGGCGGATGCCCTCGGCGGCGAGCTTTTCCCGAAGCCCGGCGAAGGTACGGTCGAACTCCTGCGCATACTCGCGGGTAAGACGGTCGATTTCCTGCAGGCATCGCTCGGCCTGTTTGCGGTCGCGGTCCGCAGGGTCGTGTCCGTATTCGACGAGCCGTTTGAGCGCCGAGACCCGGACCCGGAAAAATTCGTCGAGGTTGTTGGAATAGATGCCCAGAAAAGAGAGCCTTTCGAGCAGAGGCACGCTCTCGCGGCGGGCCTCCTGTAAGATCCGATGATTGAAATACATCCAGCTCAGGTCTCGATCCAGCGTTTTCCCTTTTTTCATTCTTCTTCCGTCGCTTTGCAGTTCAAGGTACGTTTTTTCCTCCAAACGGCAAAAATCCTGCTGTTTTTCGCGAAGCTCCTCTTCCGGGGAGGAGGGACGAGATGCCGTCCGATAGTCTCGCGGACTTTCTGCGGGAGGCTCGATGCCCTGCCGCGGAACAGGGCGTGTCGTGCTCCGGCGAAAAGCCTGTGCGTTGTACTTACGGAACATGTCTCCGATCCGGGGGAACGGCCCGGAGGCGCAGTCCTGGGCCGTCGGGCGATCTCGGCCGGAATGTCTCGGAACCGAGATTCCGTCTTCGGCCGACCGCCTTGTGCGGGAAGTCGGTGCGTCGGTCCGAAACGGATGCGCCGGCGGCGGAGTAGGCCGTTGCGGGTAGGCCGTCGCACGGATAAGTATAAAGTCGTATTTTGCCGCACTGCCGTCCTTTAGCGCGAAAGGACCGGCCTTTTTCCGTGAAAAATATTTACTTTTGTTGTAACCTGAAACTTCGGAAAATCCGGAGCGGATTTGTTTTTACCTCACCGACAACGAATGAAAGATTTCAACGCAACGAAGTACAGACTGCAGAACGTCGCCACGGAGCGCGTCTTCGACGACGAAGGATGGACGCTCGACGACTGCCAGTGCGACTCCCCCGCGCTCATCAGAGCCGTATACGAAAACAAACGACTCGAACCCAAGGGCGAGGAGTACGGCATCTACCGTTTCGCCGATTGGCTGCCTGTCGGCCGTACGCTCGAAGGGTCGTGCGCGCCGGTCACGTACAAAAGCAAGGCGCTGGCCGAACGTCTCGGTCTGAAAAACCTCTATATCACGTTCAACGGATATTTCCCCGAAATCGGGGCCCGCATGAAGACCTGCTCGTTCAAGGAGACCGAAGCCTATTCGGTGTGCGGTCGCCTCGGCGAGAGTCATAAGGGCCGGGTGCTGGTCGTGGCTTCGGCCGGAAACACGGCCCGGGCCTTTGCTAAGGTATGTTCCGACAACGGGATTCCGCTGCTGTTGAGCGTACCCGAAGACAACATCGGCGCCCTGTGGTTCGACGCTCCGCTGAACGATTGCGTGAAGCTGATCTGTCCGCAGAAAGGGGCCGACTATTTCGATGCGATCCACCTGAGCAATCTGGCGCTCGCCTGCGAGAAATTCTTCGCCGAAGGGGGAGCCAAGAACATCGCGCGGCGCGACGGGATGGCCACCACCGTGTTGTCGGCCGTTACGCATATCGGCCGCATCCCCGATTATTATTTTCAGGCCGTGGGCAGCGGTACCGGGGCTATCGCCGCATGGGAAGCCAACCTGCGCCTGATCGAGGACGGACGGTTCGGCGATCACAAGATGAAACTCATGGTATCGCAGAACGTTCCGTTCACCCCGATGTACGACGCATGGAAGGCCCGTTCGCGCGACATGCTGCCTTACGCGGACGATCAGGCCCGGGCCGATGCCGAAGCGATCGACGCCAAGGTGCTCTCCAACCGCAAGCCGCCTTACGGTATCCGTGGCGGTCTGTTCGACGCGCTGGCCGACACCGGCGGCGACGTGCTCGTGGCTACGAACGAAGAGGCGCGGGCGGCCAAGGAACTGTTCGCCGAACTGGAAGGTATCGACATCTATTCGGCTCCCGCCGTGGCTCTGGCCACGTTGATCCAAACTGTGGAAGCGGGTCGGATCGATCCGGAAAAGACCGTCATGCTCAACATCACCGGCGGCGGGGAAAAACGCTTTATGGAGGGAAAAACGCTGCATTACCTCGAACCGTCGATCGTCTTCCCGATCGATCCCGATCCGGCGGACGTGGTTCGGAAGGTCGAGGCGCTGTTCGCCTGATCGTCCTTTCGATTCGATACGAAAGGCCGTCCGACAGTATTGTCGGGCGGCCTTTTCCGTATGCCGTGTTTGGGGGCTACGGATATACGGACGTTTGCGGCCATGTTTTTCCATGGTATTACGGGCAGCCGTCGGATTTTCTTTCGGGACGATATGGCCGGAGGGTGGGGCGGACCGCGTGGCCGGGCAGTGCGATGTGACGGTAAATTTCGGCGGATCGGTTTATTTTATCGGTTAAGCGGGCTGTCGTCTCTTATAAAAGGTTATCTTTGTTTTCTGCTATGTCCTTCGGGTCCGGACGGTGTGCCGGGACGGCGATTCCCTGAGCCGGAAATGCGGACTGTACCGGCCGGAAGGAAAAGGGCGCTGCAATCGAACGTTGAACTTAACTTAAATACTAACCTGTATGAAAAAGATTTTTTTATCGTTGGCGGGACTCGTCGCGGCGCTGTGCGTTTCGGCGAAAGTTTCGTTGCCGGAGATAATCGGCGACAATATGGTACTTCAACAGAATGCGGACGTGATGCTCTGGGGCTGGGCCGATCCGCATGCTTCGGTGAAGATACGAACCTCGTGGGGTGCGAAAGCCTCGGCCGTGAGCAACGACGACGGATACTGGCAGACGACGGTGCGGACGCCCGAGGGCGGTTTCGTCCCGCAGCGAATCACGGTGCGCAGCGGCGAGACGGTGACGCTCGAGAACATTCTTATCGGCGAGGTGTGGTTCGCCTCCGGCCAGAGCAATATGGAGATGTCGCTGGGCGGGTATTGGAATGCTTATGTCGAAGGTGCCGACGAAGCGATCGCTTTCGCCGACGAGCAGCGCGACAGGATCCGTTACCTCCGGGCGGGCTATTCGCAATCCTACACTCCGAAGGACCGTGCCGAGGGAAAGTGGAATGTGTTCAATACGGCGACTGCACCCCGTTGCAGCGCGACGGCCTATTTCTTCGCCGAGACGCTTTCGCGGGCGTTGAGTGTGCCGGTCGGCGTGATCGACAGCTCGTGGGGCGGCAGCCGGCTCGAATGCTGGACCTCGCGCGAGAAACTCGCAGCATACCCCGACATCGACCTCTCGGAAAGTGCCTACGAGGCGGAAAAGGAACTCCACATGCGCCCCATGGCGATGTACAATGCGATGGTGTTGCCCTTTGCGAAGTATACGTTGCGGGGTTTCCTGTGGTATCAGGGCGAGTCGAATATCGGGCATCACGATGTCTATGCGCAGCGCATGGCCGATATGGTGGAGGCATGGCGCGAAGCGTGGGGCGGCGAGCAGAAACCGTTCTTTTTCGTCGAGATCGCGCCTTTCAATTACGGCCACGGACTTGCCGCCTATCTGCGCGAGGCGCAGTACGAGGCGCAGAAACTCATTCCGGGCAGCGGCATGGTGTCTACGAACGATCTGGTGGAGCCTTACGAATCGGCCAATATCCATCCGGCCGATAAACGGGACGTGGGCCGTCGTCTGGCCTTCTGGGCGTTAAACCGCACCTACGGCCGCGAGCAGGTTGCCTGCGAGGGGATGCGGTTCCGTTCGATGGATATCCTCGACGGGAAAGCCTTCCTTTCGTTCGATTTTACTGCCGCAAGCGGTTTCGGGCGGCTGACCGATATCCGGGGATTTGAAATCTGCGGTCCCGACCATGTGTTCCATCCGGCCGAAGCCTCGGTCGAGGACAACAAGCGGATCGTCGTCTGCTCGCCGGAAGTGAGCGAGCCGGTGGCCGTGCGTTACGGGTTCGGCGATTTCATGCCTGGTAATGTCGTCGATAGACGCCGCATGCCGCTCGTTCCGTTCCGTACCGACGATTTCTGATTTTACATTCCGCGCTCGTATGCTTCGGGGTATCGGTATTCCGTTGCCGCTCATTCGGAATCGGGTTCTAAGTCTCCTGCGGGCCGGAACCGGTCTGAAAGCGCAGTTCCGGCCGGGAGCCGTGCCCGGAGGGTGTAAGTGCGCCGGAAGTTCGATAGTCAAGGTGTAGTAATCTCTTAGTTTTTATCCGATCATGGAGAACCTGATGAAAAAGATTTTTTTCCTGTTGGCCGGTCTCGTCGCGGTGTGGAGCGCGTCGGCCAAAGTCGATCTGCCCGACATCATAGGCAGCAACATGGTGCTGCAACAGAACGCTTCGGTCCGGCTGTGGGGCTGGGCCGATCCGCATGCCGCAGTGAAAATCGCAGCCTCGTGGGGCGAGAAGGCGGCGGTCCGCAGCGGGAGCGACGGGCGTTGGGTCGCGGAGCTTCGGACGCCGGAGGGCAGCTTCGCTCCGCAGCGCATCACGATCGTCAGCGGAGAAAAAGTGACGCTCGACAACATTCTTATCGGCGAGGTGTGGTTCGCCGGCGGACAGAGCAATATGGAGATGGGACTCGGCGGCTGGAAAAACTGCCCTGTGGCTCGTTCCAACGAGACGATCGCCCGGGCCGCAGAGCAGTCCCGCAGGATACGTTTCGTGAAAGTGTCCCAGGCGCTTTCGATGGAGCCTCAGGAGCGTGTGGGCGGCTGTTGGAAAGAATTTACGGCTGCTACGGCGCCGCGCTGTACGGCCGTGGGTTATTTCTTTGCCGAGATGCTGAGTGCCGCGCTGGATGTTCCCGTGGGTATCATCGACTGTTCGTGGGGCGGCAGCCGTGTAGAAGGCTGGCTCGACCGTGCGACGCTGGAATCATATACCGATCCCGCCGAAGAACTGACCGAAGAGGCATTCTCAAGGTTCCCGGGCGAGTATCTCCATCCGTTGAAGATGTACAACGGCATGGTACACCCGCTGACCGATTACACGATCCGGGGATTCCTGTTCTATCAGGGCGAATCGAATGTCGGCGCCCATGCGTGCTATGCCCGGCGTTTGGCCGATCTGGCGGCGCTCTGGCGCAGACTCTGGCGCGAGGACGAGCTTCCGTTCTATTATGTCGAGATCGCCCCGTTCCGGTATGCCGGCAGCGACATAGCCGCCCGGCTGCGCGAGGCCCAGTGCAAGGCGCTGGACCTGATTCCGTACAGCGGAATGGTCTCGACGAACGATCTGGTGGAACCTTATGAAGAAGCGAACATCCATCCTGCGAACAAGTACGATGTCGGCTACCGGCTGGCCTGCATGGCGCTGAACAAGACGTACGGTTTTACGGAAATCACCTGTGAGAGTCCGCGCTACCGGTCGATGGAGGTGATAGACGGCAAGGTCTATCTGTCGCTCGATCATGCGGAGATGGGATATAACCGCTTCGAGGGCATCGAGGGATTCGAGATCTGCGGTCCGGATCGGGTGTTCCGTCCGGCCGAAGCGGTCGTCGGACCCGACCCCGAATTCCGGCTGATCGTTTTCTCGCCCGAGGTGCCCGATCCGGTAGCCGTGCGCTATTGTTTCAAGGATTTTGCGCCGGGCAATCTCGCCACGCCCCGGGGACTTCCCGTCATCCCGTTCCGCACGGACGATTTCTCCGACTGACGGCGAGATCGGGAAGGCTACTGTGTAAACGAAATTCCCTTTCGGACTGTCGAAACAGTCCGAAAGGGAATTTTTTCGAGAATGGCAGGGACGCCGAGGTCGGAGGTACAGTGCAGAATGTCCGGTTCGTTCTAATAAGAGTGTCCGGACGGGTGTGGAGAACAAGGACTGTCCTGCCCGTGGATGCGGCGTCTTCTTGTTTGTGATTTTTCTGGCTCTCACTGAAGGAGGAACAGGAAAATCACCGTTCGAACTTAGAATTCATTCGATATTAGTTTTTGAATCCGAGTCAGATATTCGATTGAAAAACGAGGCCATTCCTTTT